>USFW01000030.1 GCA_900553985.1 uncultured Clostridium sp. | reverse complement strand
ATTGCGACCTTATGAACGTTGTAAGTGTATTGGATAAATTTTTATTAGATGCACTTGTACAGGCAGGAATGATAAAAGATGATAATGTAAATAAATATATTTCTTGCCATGCAGAAGTTGGCGGAAAAGATGTTAAAAATCCAAGATTGGTTTGTATTATTGAGGAGATATAAAAATGAGAACTAAAATGACAACAGAGATTGTTTGTCCACACTGTGGAGCAAGACAGGAAAGAGGAATTAGAAATATTGAAGTTTACTCTATAACATACACAGAAACTGAATGTGAAAATTGTGGAAAAGAATTTCTTTTTAAAGCAAATATATTTTATTCAAGTAAAAAGAGGGAAAGCGAATGATAAAAAAACATGAAGCAGATATACTAGCAGAGCAGATAAAAAAAGGAAAATTTAAAGGAAAAGTTTTAAGAATAAAGATAAGTAAAAAAAATACAATAGAATCTGCATTTGTAGAGGATAAAATTAATTTAGAAGATATAAAAAAAGTTGCTGAGTAATTTATCATTACTTGGCTTTTTTATTTAAAATAAGTAAAAAAAGTTGACTTTTTATAACTTTAAAGTTATAATACAAATATAAAAAATAATGAGGTGATTATACTTATGCCAGTCATAGCTAGATTTTACGGAATGATAATTAAAATGTATTTCAGACAAGCAGAACACAATCCGCCACACTTCCATGTAGTATATGGTGAGTATATTGGACTAATAGATATACAAACTATGGAAATGTTAGAGGGAGACCTACCAAATAAAGCCCTTGAAATGATTAAAGAATGGGGAACAGAACACAAAGAAGAATTAATGAAGATATGGGACACTCAAGAATTTATAAAACTTCCGCCTTTAAAATAAAGGTGGGAGTTCTTAGAAGAGGGGGTATATATGTTTTATAAAGTGCAAGATGTAAAACCTTTAGAAAAATACAAATTATTAGTTACTTTTCAAAATGGAGAAATTAAAGAATATGATGTAAAACCTTTATTTGATAAATGGCAAGTCTTTAAAGATTTAATTTATATTAATGGACTATTCCAACAGGTAAAGGTTGATGCCGGCGGTTATGGTATTAGTTGGAATGATGACATTGATTTATCATGTGACGAGCTTTATTATAATGGTGTGTGATTGGTATGAGTATTGAAGATAAAAAATTAGAACTTGCTCACTGCATTACAAGGGCAAGGCTTGAAAGTGGAATGACACAAAAGGAATTAGAAGAAAAGAGTGGAGTAAAACAGCCTGTTATTGCAAGAACAGAGAACGGGACTTCATGCCCAAACATAGAAACTCTATTAAAATTATTAGAGCCTATGGGAAAGAAAATAATAATAGTAGATGACTAAAATTTTATAAAAAGCATTGATAAATAAAGGTAAAAACGATATAATATATTCAGAAAGTAATAAATGATTGAGGATAGAGTTGCGAGTGGTATAACTGGCTCTGCCAAACTAAACAATCATCATTGTAAAAATAATAGCAATTATCTTGCGACCGTAATGGTGGGATAGTTCATTAATTTATTAGAGAAATCTAATATTTTTGAACTACCCGCCTTTTTTATTTTTTAAGACTAGGAGGTGTAAAAATGAGTGAATAAATATGAATTAGCAGAAAAAGATTATAAAAACGGAATGAAATACAAAGATATAGCTGATAAATATGGAGTAACTATTAACACCGTTAAGTCTTGGAAACAGAGATACAGTTGGACAAGAGAGGGTGCAGAAAAAAAAACGAGTGTATGCACACAAAATGAAAAAAGTATGCACACAAAGAAAAAGAAAGAAATAGCAAGAGTTATGATTGAAGAGGGGGCAACTATAAGTGAAGTAGCGAACCAAACCGAACTGCACCCAAGCAGTGTTAAAAGATTAAGTGTTAACGAAAATCTTCAACAATCACAGCTTGAGTATTTGAAATCATTCCGTGAACAGATGAGAGAAAGAATAAGAGCAAATAAACTAAAAAGGCTCTCTCTTAACGAAGAAGCTTTATATTCTGTTGAAGAAGAAATAAATGCTGGATATGTTGGAAAAGCTACCTTTGAAAAAATAAAACTTTCTGAAGAGATAGAACAATTAATATTTGAATTAGATAGAATAGATAAACTTGAGAAGTTAGAATTTGAGAAATTGAAAGCAAATTCTCCTAATAAGAAAAAAGATAAAACAGGCTCATTCTTAGATAAGTTAGAGGAGTTCTTATAATGGCAGATATAAAAGAAATGTTTACTGAAAAACAAATAGAGCTTCTTTCATGTAGTGTACATGATAAACCTAAAATACTTCTTGCAAGTGGGGCAAAAAGAGCAGGTAAAACTTACATCATGGATATAGCTTTTCTAAAACATATGAGAGCATATAAAGATAAAGGTGTATCTTTTATTATAGGTGGAGCAACGAGTGCAACTATAAGAAGAAATATTTTGAATGACCTTGAGGATATGCTGGGAATGGATATAAAACTAAATAAAGAACAAGGTTTTGAACTCTGGGGAAATATGATTTATTGTTTCGGTGGAAGTAATGCTGATAGTTGGAAAGCAGTAAGAGGTTTTACGTCAGCAGGAGCATTTTTAAATGAGGGAACAGCCCTACATGATACTTTCATCAAAGAAGTTATCTCCCGTTGTTCTTATGAGGGAGCTAGAATTTTTATAGATACAAACCCAGAAAACCCAATGCACCCTGTAAAGACTGACTACATAGATAAAAGCGGGCAGAAATTGAATAATGGAAGATTAAATATAAAAGCATTTGATTTTACGTTATATGATAATACATTTTTGCCAGATGATTATGTAGAAAGTATTGAAAAAGCAACTCCAAGTGGAATGTTTTTTGATAGAGACGTTTTAGGAATGTGGGTAGCTGCCGAGGGAATAGTGTACAGAGATTTTAACCCTAAAATACATTTGTTAAATAAAATACCAGATGATGAAAAGATAGTTAGATATATCGGTGGTATAGACTTTGGTTTTGAACACTATGGAAGTATTGTTGTAGTAGCAAAATGTAGTAGTGGAAATTATTATCTAGTTGAAGAAGTAGCTGAACAGCATAAATACATAGATTGGTGGAAAGAAAAAGCACTTGAATTACAAAGTAAATACTATGGAATTACATTCTATTGTGATACTGCAAGACCTGAGCATATAAGCAAACTGAGACAAAGTCCTAATGTAAATGCAAGAAACGGAGAAAAATCTGTTGTAGAGGGGATAGAAAGAATAGGAAGTCTTTTAAAACAAAACAAATTATTTTTTTTAAAAGATAAATTCAAAAAAGGCTTGCAAGAAATGTATTTATATACATGGAATGACAAATTAGGAAAAGAAGATGTAAAAAAAGAAAATGATGACGTTTTAGATGCTTTAAGATATGCTTTGTTCTCTGAATATAAACTTGGTGGAGCAGGAATTAGAATTAAACCTCGCAGAATGTAAAGTGATATTAAACAAAAATGCTAAAAATTACTGTGTATATACTCAAAAATGTAAAGTATATATAAAATTTTAGGAGGTGAGAGATATTTTAACCCATGAAGAAATAATACAAAATATTGATGAATATATTAATAATCATTCTACAATGGTTGCTAAATATAAAAAATTTAGAAAATTTTATGAAAATAAAGTTGGAGAGCATTATTCAAATAGAATTGTAAAAAATTTAAGACTTCAAGATGAGGTTAGAAGATGGTTAGAGCCGTCTGGTGATATAAAAATACCTCATATAGACCAAAATGGAAGTTGTAGATATATAAGTAGTGATTTGTCTATAAGAGATATTATTGTTGAAAGTACATTACCAAAATCGGCAATAAACACCCTTAAAACTTATTCTGTTGGTGTTAAACCTGAAATTGATGTAGGAGATACTGAGAAAGAATGGGTAAAGGAATTTGAAGTAAGAGAAAATATTCACAATAAAGAAAAGAAAATTATTCAAGAAATGCTGTCAGTTGGTAATGCTTTTTTCAAAGTTGAAAAAAATAATGAAAAATCAGATGTGATTTTAATACCTGCTGAATATGTTATTGTTATCCCAGATACTTATAACGAAACAGAAGCTGGAGCATACGTTTATTACTGCAAGAAAACAAATCCAATAACTAAAAAAGAATATAACTATGTTGAGATTTATCAACTTGATGGAAAAGTTTTTAAATACAACAACTCAATATTAAAAAATGATGTTGAAGAAATAGTTACAGGTTTAAAAGAATGCAGTATGCACCATGTTAAAGGGCTTGAAGATGACAAAGATAATGCACTGTATGGAGCACCTATTTTAGACGGATTGGAAACAACTATTCTTGAAATAGTTATCAGATTAACTTCTAACAGTTATCTTTTCAATAAGGTTAATAACCCGAGCATAGTTACATCAGAAGATTTTACAGACATCGACCCAGAAACAGGAGAAGAAGTTATGCAATCAGGCTCTATGTTTAGAGCAGGAAGTTATGAGGGAGCAAATTCTACAAGATATATTGAGCCGCCAACTTCTCATGTATCCACAATATATGAGCATATAAAAATAAATATGCAAAATGCTTATTCCCAATTAGGAGTGAATGAAATATCTTTAGGACTTTCACAAGATGGAAATATAGCTTCAGGAGAAGCCTTTAAAAAAGCTATTACACCAACTTTAAATAAGTGCAGAGATATAACTAATAATCTAAGAATACCAATCACTTACTTATATAAACAAGCATATGCAATAGATAACAACGGGCAAGATTTATCAATGGATATAATTTTCAATGACGGTATTTCTCTTTCAGATAAAGAAAATATTGAAAATGAAAGTCTATTAGTAAATAATAAGATTTTATCTAGGAAAACTGTATTGATGAAGAGAGGGTATACAGAACAGGAAGCAGAAGAAGAACTTCAAAAAATATCTACAGAAGAAAAAATGTTTACTCAAATATTCGATACAGTAAACGAAGAGGATATTGATTAATGAATAAAGAAAGTCGCCATTTAATTTCCTTATATGAAAAAGCTATTGAAAATTTAATAAAAAAATTTGAGAAACTTTTAAAACAGGGTAAAAAAGTGGACTATCAGAAAGCATTATTAAATAATCTTAAAAAATCCTATGATGAAATCAGAAAGCAAAAAGGGATAGTTCAAAAATCTTTATATGATGAATATATTAAAAGAAAAATAGATGAATTTGAAAAAATTATAAATCAGTCAGGAGAAAAACCAGATTATGATTATAAAAAGTTCACAGAAATAGATAATAAAAATGTGGAAAAGTTATATACAACATTCACAAAGAAAATTAAAAGAGCTGAACAAGGTATTGGAAAACAAGTTAGTGATTTTTTTACTAAAGAAGAAAATGAATACATAAAACAACTGAATGAAGCTGTAAGAGATGAAATAATAGAAAGACAATTTGGTAAAACCAAAAGTGAAGCTATAGCAGATTTGACTAAGAAATTGAAAGATGATTTATTTTTCAAGTTAAGGACAAAATCAGGAAAAAATATAAGAATGTCAATTTCAGCTTATGCAAAATTAAATCTTAATACAGCATTTCAACAGGTAAAAAATACAGCAAGTATTCAAGCCTCAAAGGATACAGGAACAAAACTTGTAAAATTCAGTTCTCATCATTGGACTTGTGAAACGTGTTCAAGATATGCAGAGGGAAGAGTATACAGCATAGATAAAAGGATAAAAAAATATCCGTATTTGTACGAAGTTGTGCCGGGCTTTAATCAAGGATACAATTCTATTCACCCAAACTGCAAACATCTATTATCAGCTTACTATGAAGAGGGATATTCTAAGAAAAATGTTTTAGAAACGATTAATAAATCGAATGATAACTCTGATATTAGAAGTGAGTTAGATATTAAGAAGTACAATACAAAACAGGAAATAAATAAATTACAAAGAGTAAAAAATAATATTAATGCTGAAATACTGAATTTAAGAGGTGTAAATCTTTCGGAGGAGGGGAAACAGCAATTAATTATTTTAAGAAACAAAAAAAAATTAATAAATCAAAAATTAAATTCCTTGAGAGAAATTTTTAGGGGATTGTAGGAGGAAAAATGGAAATCAAAGAACTATTAAGATTAATAGGGGAGAACAAAGATAATCAAGAACTTCTTACAGGGTTGGTTGCATTAAATCTTGTAAAGGTGGAAGAAAAGCAGGCTGAATATACAGATGACGGAGTATTGAATTATATTTCTAAGTCTCAAAAAATCAGCGATAAACTTTATAATGAAAATGCTAAGAAATTCTTATCTAAGAAACTTGGTAAAGATTTAAAAGATGTTAAAGATGAAGATTTAGGTATAGAACTTATTTCTAAAAATTCTTTAAATGAACAAGCTGAAAAATACGGAGCTAAGTTAAAAGATTATGAAATTGCAAGAGCATTGGGAGATAAAGCAGAGCTTTTAAAACCACACATTGATTTATCAAAAGTAACTATTGATGATAATTTCAATATTAAAGGTCTTGATGAACAAGTAGCAGGTTTAAAAACAAAATTTGCTTCTTTATTTGAAACTAAAGACCCTACACCGCCTGCACCTAGTGGAACAGGATTAAACAGTGGAAAAGGAAATGAAGTAAATCCATGGGCAAAAGATACATGGGATACAAAAAAACAAGTTGAGTTATTTAAAGAAAATAAAGAACTTGCTGAACAATATATGAAAGAAACAGGATACGATTATTAATAAGGAGATGATGAATAATGTCAACAAAAATTACAGATGTTATAGTACCAGAAATATTTAAAGGTTATGTAAATAAAGACCCATTAGAATTAAATGCTTTTTATCAATCTGGGGTAATGGTAAGAACACCAGAATTTGACACTTTAGCCGCTCAAGGTGGTTACACTGGAAATATGCCTTATTGGGACGAATTAGACGGAGATTATGAGCAAAGAAAAGATACAGATAGCGGACTTCCTACATTCAATAAAATTACAGCTAAAAAAGAAGTATATGTAAAATGTTTTGATGTTTATAGAGTTGGTAGCTCATCAATAGCTTCAGAACTTGCAGGAAGCAATGCAATGGAAGCTATTAGACAAAAAGTAATGCACAAAATTGCGAACTTAGACCAAAAAAGAATATTACAAACTCTTGAGGGAGTTTTCGCAGCTACAAGTATGGCAAAAAATGTTTTAGATATTTCTAAATTAGAGGGAGAAAAAGCTGTATTCTCTGCTTCTGCTCTTATAGAAGCTCAAGGGCTTTTAGGAGATAGACAAGACCAAGTGATGGCTATTGCAATGCACTCAGCAACTTATACTCTTTTAAAACAACAAAATTTAATTACTTCAAGAACTTTTGCTGACCAAACAGGATTACCTATTGAATTTTATGGAAATAAAAGAGTTATTGTTGATGATACATTAGCACCAAAATCTGATGTTTATACAACATATATCTTTACAGCAGGAGCTATTGCATATGGTAGAGGTGGAGAAAACTATCCATTAGAGATTGGTAAAATTCCACACATGGAAGAAGAGGGAATTACAATCAGAAAGAACCATATTTTCCATGTAAGAGGAACAAAATGGAAAGGTGCTTCTGACCAAATTATCAATCCTGCAGTTGAATTAATCAAAGGAACTAACTGGGAGACTGCTTATCCTAATAAACAAATCTCAGTTGTAGCTTTAAAACATAAAGTTGTTGCTACAGGTGGAATGGCTTAAAAAGGAGTAATTTATGGTGCTTGTAAAAGGTAAAAATTCATATGTTACTTATGACGAAGCTATTGAATACTTAAAACTTGAGGGTTTAGAAACTGCTGATTTAGATAAGGAAAAATTTGAATATAGCCTTATAAAAGCGACATCAAAAATTGAGCAACTTAATATAAAAACATTTTGTACAGGGAAAGGGAATTTAAAATTCCCTCTTCTTTATCAAAATGAAATACCTTTCGAGGTTGAATTATGTTGTACTTTAGAAGCCTATTATATGGCACTTGGAAAAATCAGTGAAGAACTTGAAATGTTTAAAAAAGGTATTGTTTCACAAAGTGAAAAGACAGCTTCAGTAACATTTGATAATTCTGTATTAGGTAAATATAAAAACATATCTTTTGACAGTTTGGAAGCCTACAAACTTATAGAAAAATATGTCAGCAATTCATATAGGATTAAGTGATGTTTATGTCTTTAAGAAACTTTTTAAGATACAACATTGATGATGTAACAGTATGGGAACATATTATTACAGATGAGAAAGATGATTTAGGCAGACCATTGAAAAAATGGAAGAAAACAGCCTATAAAGGAAAATGGGAAAATTCAATCAGAACTATAAGAAGTATGTCAGGAGATAGTATTTCTTCAACAGGAAATGTTATTTTGCCTGTACTGATTGATGTAAAAAAAGAATTTCTTATTGAAAAGGGTCTTGTAATTGGAGAAGAGCCTACACTCATGGCTAGAAAGATTATAACTTTTGAAGAAATAACACAGATTAGAAAACCTGCGGAAGAGTGGATATATTATGTCTAATATTGATAAAAAAATGGATAAAGCAGTAGCAAAGGCATTAAATAAATTTGCCAATCATCTATACGGAAAAATATTAGATGTTACTCCAATGGATACAGGAGAACTAAGAAGAAGTATTTCTGTAAAAGAAGCAGATGAAAATAATCTTGAAGCCGAGATAATAAGCTCTGGGGCAATAGCTCCATACAATGTATATGTCCATGAGATACCTAAAACTAATTATACAACAGAGGGGACAGGTGCAAAGTTTATGGAAAGACCTTTTGAAGAAGAAAAACATAAAATAGAGGACTTTATTAAAAACGAGGTCAAAAATGATAAGTAAAATTGTAAGAGAAATTAATGGTTTAAATCTTGGTATTATAGCTGATTTTGGATATTCTGAAACTTCTGAAAGTGGCATATATGTAACGAATACTTATTCTGAAAGAACATCAAAGCACACAAAAGGTGAGAAAGTTCAAATACTTATATGCTTATCTACAACAGAGGGCGGATATGAAAAAATCAGGGATATAGCAAATAAAATCATTAATGCTATGGAAAAAATGGAATGTGTTGGTATTAATCATCAATATCTTGGTGAATATCAAAACAGACATAATTATTCAATTAATTTAAGAATAGGAGGAATATAAATGTTAGAGCCAAACAAAGAAATGATACACAATGCAAAAGAGAGATTTTTGGAAATTCAACCAAACGGAGCAGGTCTATATATTGGAATGGAAACTTATAAAACAATAAAAGATAAGTCTGAATATACAGAAGCTATGAAGATTATAGTACCTAAAATGGAAATGCTTACAGGAACAGTAAATGAGACTAAATTTACAGGAACAGGTTTCCCTCAAAATGAAAGTCCTAAAAATATTGTAGCTTTCTTATTTAAAGATACAACTTTAAAAGAACTTTCAACTAAAGGTGATTATAAAGGAATGGCAAATCCAAATCTTGTGGAAGCTATCCCTGTTACTGCTATAACTGAAACAGAAGTTACTTTAAAATATGCACCTGATGATAAATCTCATACAAACTGCATACTTTTAGAGAATGACGGATATATTGATGTTGCACAGATTACTGATTTCAGTTCAACTGAAAGCCAAAATGACATCAATACAAATAATAAACATTCTAACGGTTATGAAAGTGCTATTGGCGGGCTTAAAACATCAGGAATTGACGGTATAACAGGTTATTATGACCCAAGATTTCCTTCAATCGCTACAATGAACTTTGCTTTTGACGGAGAATACACTGTAAAAGTAAGAAATGGAGCTTTAAAAATAGCAGGTACTCCTTATGTAGAGGGAGTTTATAAAGTTGGAGAATTTTCACATAGTGGAACACAAGACGGAAATAATGCTCTTACATACACAGCTTCATTAAAACTACAATCAGGAATGATTGAAAAGAAAGTCTGGGTTGAAACAAAATAAAATAATTAGAGGGGATTTTTTCCCCTCTTCCTTATATCTTTTAATGAAATTTTATAAATTTGATTTGAAGATATAAAAAACAGGAGGACATATGGAATTAAATATTAATGGCAAAAATTATCCTATCAAATTAAATCTTAGAGCAAGAATAAGAATAAATAATTTAATCGGAGATGAAAAAGAGGCTTTTAAAAAAGCATATGACGGCAATTTAGACACGATATTTTTATTATGTTACTGCTGTATTCAAGATGACACAATATCATTTTCAAATTTCTTAGATAGTTATCCTGCCGTAAAAGAAAGTGTTGAGGGTATGATGAGACTGCTTATAAAACTTGTTGAGCAGGCAGGAAACCCGCTTTATTTAAGTAATGAGTATAAATCAACGGAGAAAGCAAAAGAGCCTGTTAAAATTGATTTTAGAGAGCTTATAACAACTTTAATGAGTAAAGGATATACCCAGAAAGAAGTATTGGACATGACTTATTGGGATATTAATTTAATCTATGAAGCTGATTATAAAAAACTTGAAAGAGAAGCTATACATACAAATGCAATACTGAATATTATTAATTCAGCTCTAGGCGGAAAAAAAGTAATTGATATTTTAGGAAGAAATAGAGAAGAGCAAAGAGACATTACTCTATTTAAAAATATTACTGAGATATTGGATAGAAAATAAAAGTACCCCCAACGGGGGTTGAGGTGGTATTTCTTTACTTCTTGAAACAAATATACAAGATGATAATTGCAGTAATAAATACAAATATTTCTCCTGTGATATTGATGTTCTCGATGTAAATCATATCAGCACCTCCGAAATGTAAGTTCTGCTGTCTACAAGGAGTGTGAAACCTTATAAACATGAAACAAGCTCCCAAAATTAATTGAGAGCCTGTATCATCACACATTTTCTTACATTTCGTCCCTCGTTAGAGGTAGGTATACCTTATGTGTATATTTTACTAAAAAAAATACAAAAAGTAAATTAAAACTTTTTTGAACATTGGAAACTGAATAATTGTCTGAGGAGACTTGAATTTTAGCATAATATAAGCTACACTTTAATTAACAAAGGATTAAAGGAGGCTTACTATGTTAATGGTTACAACTGAAACTATTTCAGGATATGAAATACAAGAATATTTGGGATATGTTTCTGAAACAGTAACTTTTGGGATAAACGGAGTTGTAGAGTTTTTTCAAATAGCGGATACTTTTGGTGGTGAAAGTTCTATTTATAAAAATACATTTGATGAAGCTAAAGATATTTTAAATAAAAGATTGGAAACTAGGGCAAAAGAAATGGGTGGTAATGCTGTAATAGGACTTAGAATAAATTATAACGAAATTACAGGAAAAGGCAGAAGCTCTATTCTTGTTTCAGGAACAGGAACTGTTGTTAAAGCTGAGATTACAGAAGAACATAAAAAGAGAATGCAAGAAATATTTATATTACAAGAAAAAGCGAAAGAAAAGAAACTCGAAGAATATAAAAATTATATCTATAAATTAACAGTTGATGAGTTAATAAAAGAATTTGAAAAAATATCTGACAAAGATAAAAAAATATTAAAAGATATTATTTTAGAAAGGGAAGATATTAAAAGTGGAACGAAAGAATTTGATAATTATGATATAGATATTCTTGAAGCTATGCAAGAATATAATAATAATGCTGAATTAACTTTGATTTTAAGAAAAATAAAATAATTTTAAAAAATTAGAAAGTCCTCAGATGATTATTCATTTGAGGATTTTTTTATTGTAAAGGAGCTAAGAATGAAAGAAGATATTAGTTTAAAAATAAAAGCCGACACATCACAAGCTAAAAAAGATATTGAAAAGCTAGGCAAAACAGACGTTGAGATAAAAGCAAAACTAAAGAAACCAGAAAAAAATTTTTTTAAAGAATTAGAGCAGGAAGCTAATGAGCTTAGTAAAAAAGTTTCTGATATTAAATTGAAAAAAGAAAGTTTTTCTAAAGATGAAGTTACCGAATTAAAAAAAGAAATAGAAAATACAGCTCTAAAAGCTAAAACAATTTATTTTTCAGAGGGGAATAAAAGTGCAGAAGAACTTATAAAAAGGTTAAAAGAAATGCACAAAGCCTTAGGGCAAACAAAAACAGAATTAAAACAAACTCAAGATACATTTACTAAAATGGATTTTGTGATTGGTAATATGGCTTCAATGCTAGCAAGCACAGCCCTTAGTGCAATGAAAGAGCTTGTAGACCAAGGAGCAGAATTAAACAAACAGCTTGAGTATGCAAATAAAAAAATACAAACAATATCAAGTCAAAATTCTTTAACAATAGACTCAAAAACATGGAGAATGGCACTAGAGACAGGAACAAATCCATTAGAATTAAAAGAGGGACTATATGAAATTATTTCATCTGTTGGAGATGTAGACCAAGCATATAATCTTTTAGAAACTGCAAATAAATTAGCTGTAACAGGTTTTACAGATGTTGGAAATGCCGTCGACGGTTTAACAACTGTAATGAATGCTTATAAATTATCATTAGATGAAGCTGATAAAGTGGCTAATATATTTGTAAGAACTCAGAAATATGGAAAAACAACAGTAGGACAATTTCAAAATGAACTTTCTAAAATAGTTCCTGTTGCTAAAAGTTTAAATATTCAACTTGATGAAGTAGGAACTACAATCGCACTTATGACGAGTAAAGGAGTGAAAACTCCTGAAGCGGCGACACAAATAGCTTCATTCTTAAATAATTTATCAAATCCAACTACTGAGCTTGCAAAAAAGTTTGCTGAAATAACTAATATGTCAGTTGAAACTTTTATGTCAAGAGGTGGAACTCTGTATGATGTTTTAAAAATGTTTGAAGATTGGGAGAAACAAGGTAATAAATTTTCTGCATTAGCAATAGACCAAGAAGCTAAAAACTTTTTTAAACAAATGTCAGGAGATTTAGAAAAATATAGAGAATTTTTAAAAAGTATAAACAGTGAAACAGATGACTTAAATATAAATATGAATAATTTAATGAATACTCAATTAAAGGCTTCTGAGAGAGCAACTGTTTATTGGCAAAAATTCGCTACAACTGTTGGAGAGGTTAAATCTCGTATAATAGCTTTTATAGGTGATATTTCAACAGGATATGATAAACAAATATCAGCTACAATTTCTTTAAATTCACAACTTGAAGAAAATTTAAAAACTCTTGAAACTCTTGGAGATAAAAATAACAAGACGGCAGAAGAACAAAAAAAATTAAATGAAGCATTAGACTTTTTTAAAATAATAGCTCCTGATATATCAAAGGCATATGATGAATTTAGTAGAAGTGGTAAAAATTATGCAGATGTTTTAGATTTAATAAAACAAAAGCAAGAAGCTGTAAATGAAAGCAATAAATATACAATATACACACAAAATAAGAAAGAAATTTTAGATAGACGAATAGAAAGCGACAGATTAAAAAAGAGATTAGATAATTATTTTTCTAAAGTTTTTCCCAATGGACAATTAAAAAGAATTCCAATAGAAGAAGCTATAAGAAGTGGTATGTTAACAGAGCTTACAGACCCAAATTCTAAAAAATTCAATCCTGAAAAGGCTTTAAAAATTGAGCAAGAATATAGTAACTATTTGGAACAACAAAGAGAAATAAGGGAATTAATAGGTGAAAATAATAATATTTTATACCCTAAAAAAAGTACAAAGAATGAAACAAAAAAAATTGAAAATATCGCAGTAAAATCTATATCAGATAAAATGATTAATTCTAATTTATTATCTGAAAATGGAATTACTTTATTAGAACCTGCAGAAAATAGGGATACAAAAGACAAAATTGAAAGTTATTATAAAAATTTAGCAAATAGTGCTACTGATATTTATAATACTGAAATGTCAAAACTTATTTCTGATGGAAAGATAGACAGCAAAACAAAAGAAAAATTAGACAGTAATTTGCAATATGAAAAGAAAAAAGCTGAATTACAAAGTAAAATCGAGAAAATAAATTTAGAAATAAATTCTAAATGGAACAGTGTTTCAAAAGATACACCGGAAAATCAAAAAGCCATTATACCAGAACTTTTAAATCTTCAAGAACAAAGAGGAGAGCTAAGCAGAGAATTAACAGACCTTTTAAATCAGTACGATTATTCAAGATTATTAGAAGAAAATACAAAAAACAAAGAAAAAAATCAATTAGACATACAAAATAAATTTAATAGTTTAACAATCTCAGAAAAACAAGCTTTTAATGAAAAAATGTCAAAACTTATAGAAGAGGGAAATCTCAAAGAGATTGAGGAAGCACAGAAAAAGCATGAAGCTAATTTACAGATGATAGAAAAAGAAAGACAGCTTGCAGAATTAAGATTGAAGTTAAATGATAGTTCTCTTACATCAGAAGAAAAAACTCAAGTACAGCTACAAATGGATAAGATACAAACTGATTTTGAAGCTAATAAAATTCAGAATGAGTTAAAAGACTCACAAGATAATTTAAAAAAATCTCTTGATAATGTAAGTTCAAATCTTAGAAATTTATCGTCTTTATTCCAAACTATTGGAGATAATACAAACAGTACATCATTAAAAAATCTTGCTAATATTGGAAGTCTTGGAAGTACAATTTTTGAAACTATGAGAAAAGCAAGTGGTGGAGATGAATTATTAGGAAAACTTTTAGGAACTAATGTTGCAGGACTTGAAAACATATCTTCTCAACTTGGTAATATTGGAACAGGTGCAAGTATAGGTAAAGCAATTTCAGGAGCAATGGGTGGAGATAAATATGGAGATATAGGTGGAAGCATAGGAGCAGTTGCAGGAAGTTTTTTACCTATCCCTGGAGGAAGTATTATAGGCTCAACTATTGGAAGTACTATTGGTTCTGCTTTTGGAAGAAAATCTAAGAAGAAAAAGAAAAGAGAAGAGAGAAAGAGAAGAGCTGCTCAAGAAAGATTAAAACAAGGAATGATTTCTGGCCAATTTAAATGGGCTGATGTTCTTGAAGAATATAACGAAGATTTACAAAGAGCAGGAGCAGGTGAATATATAAATTTATTAGATAAGGTTTCAACTAATACAAATTATGATAATGTCCTTTCTGTATTGAACGGAGCTAAAAGAGGAGCTGACGGAGTGAGTATGTCAGCACTTAAACAATTAATGCCACAATATACAGAAAGTCAAATCATGGATTGGTTTAAATCTATAACAGGTGGAGCTGTATTAAATGGAGATACATTAAGTACAGGAGAGGGAAAATATGGTGCTATTGATATCTCAGCACTTGCACAACAGGTTACAAATGCAAATAGAGAAATGGAACAATCTTTAAAAGAAACTATTAAGAATATCATAGATTTTTCAGCAGACAGTTTAGCTTCTGTAGTTAAAGAGGGATTTTTTGACGGATTGGATAATCTGGGAGATAACATTGAAAAAATGATTGCTAACTCTTTAAAAAATGCTTTTCTTAATACTGAAATATCTAAAAATTTATTTAATGGTCTTTCTGATAAAGTTTCTGATTATGTAAAAGATTTATTCAAGAATGATAAAAACTTAGGTATTGACTTGGAAACAGGAAGTCTTGAAAAACTTACATTTACTCAATACATAGAATTAATTAAAAAATATATGGAAATGAGTAATGATAAGTTGGAAGAACTATTCAAAGAACTAGGTTTAAATATGGATAATCTTACAGAAAGTATGGACAATTTAAATAAAAATATGAGTAAAAATGTAGTTTCAGGAATTGCAACTAACTTATGGAAACAAAATTTAGGAATTAAAGAACCTTACAAAATAAATCAAAATATTCATCTTGAAATACCTGTAACGTTAAATGGTAAAGAAATGGATAGATACATTATAAAAACTGTTAATGGCTCACTGCAAAGAAGCAGAAGAAGTGGAAACGGTATCGGGAGGGGATAGAAATTGAGAACAGAACAAATAAAATCTAATAATACACAGCATATTATCACAATAAAAAAAGATAATGCTGATGTAACAGTAGAATTTGATTTTGACCTTACAGTAGGAATAAACCCAGAGTTTACAATTCCCCTCTGGGCTGTTCCTCTTGAAGAAAATCATGATTTTTTAGCAGGTATTAAATTAAAAGGTGAATTAGAAGCTCAAGATGTGGAATATAGAATTACAGTTCAAATAAGAGATTATTTAACATTATCATTTGTTCCAAGCCGTTCTGAAAGATATACAGGAACTATAAATTATCTTGGTGAAGCTCCTAAAGACAGCGGAACTATTTTAAATGGTATAAGACTTAATTGTATATCAAGCATTAGTTCAGAAAGTTTTTTCGTAATGCTTAGCAGTAAAAGAAACCATGAGGGTAATTTAATAACTTCTACTACAATGGACACACAAAAGAAAAGAAGATTTAGATTGACAACATTACCTCTTGCAGATGAAGAATATCAAATTGGATATGATGTTTTCTGTAATACAATAGAAAGCATTGAAAAATTATTATTTTCTAATATTGGAGATTATAAGACATTTACATACAGAAATAAAGATTATACAGTTTTAATTTCTGATGAAGTGCAAGAAACAAACTCACAGGCTTTTATAAATGGAAAATTAAAAGATGTTACTGTATATACCTTTACTTTAGAGGAGGTATAAAGCATGAGAGATTTTCAAGTTAAATATGAAATGCTTAATAATCAGGGGGCTTGGGAAGAATTTTCAAGGCAGGTTATAGGAACTACTACAATTAATCTTGGAAATATTGCAGAAGTTGGAAGTGAAGATTTTGGAATAGACAGTTTAAAAAAGTTTGCCAATATCACAATACATAATGACAAACATACAGGACTTACTTCTTCACCTATCTTAGAAACAAACGAATTTCAAGCAGGTAGACGGGTAAGAATAAAAGTCAGAACTGCAAAATCTACAAAATATTATAATTTTTCTCAAAAAGGTTTGAATACAAATTATGTATTTATACAGAATATAGAAAAATTAGAGCAAATGAAAATATCATCTGTATATGACGGGATACAATATTTAACACCTGAAGAAGCAGATTTGAATATTGAGAACACAACTGCAATGAATAATGGTTTGTATGTTTACTTCAATAGAATTGTAAAAGAATATGAGATTGTAAATCTTTTAGCAGTAGTTACAGCAGAAGATTTAGACAGTACAAGGGTTGAAGTTGAGGGCTTAAATAAAGATACTTATTTTATTCCAAATGTAAATCCTGATGTAATAGAGCTTATAGGATATTACAGTTATGATTATACAGAAACAGGAGACGGATATTTTGAAGCATTGTATTTCAGTTCTCTTTATGGAGTGGATTATATCTATCATGCAAAAACAGATGACCCTGAAAATTTTCCTTATTGGATAACAGAAGTATCACAAGTTAAAGAGGGTGAAAAAGTTTTAGGAGTAAATATTAAATTAAATAAAATTATTCCTGAAAAACATAGATTAGTAATTGCTCTATATTATGCAGATCAAGAAGACATTATAATCTTTGACGGGAAAATTAAATCTTATGAGGGAGTTGGTTATCATGAAGTGAATATTGAATGTCAAGATTTTAGTTATGACTTAGATGTAATGGCAATAAATGAGGAGTACCCAGAGGGTAAAACCTTTGAAGAAACAATAAGAAGTATCTTAAATAATAATGGATTTACAGATATAGAATTTCTGTATGATGTGAAAAATACGGCAACCTTAACAGAAAAATATGTGATTGAAAATATTACTATTTGGGAAGCAATACAGAACTTAGCACTTGCTAAAGGTTGGAGCTTATATTTTCAATATAACAGAGAAAAAAATAAACAAGTCCTTTTATTTGAGGATACAGTAACAGCAAGTTATATAACATATCAAATTCTTAGAAAAGATTTAACAGAGGAATTTTCTTATTCTGGAAACTTACAGAGAGTAAGAAACATAGTTGAAGTCATTTATAAAGATAAAAATGACGGAAACAAAACTAAAACTATTGAGCTGAGAGACCAAGACAGTATTGACAGATATAGACAAAATAGAATTACTCTAGGGCTTGATGTTACAGAGGGAATTATAAACACAGAGGAAAGAGCAAGAAAATTTGCTGAACAAGCCCTTAATGATTTAAAAGACCCTATTGTTTCATATTCTATGAGTATGGATTTAATGCCAAAATTAAAACTTAACGATGAACTTTGGTATTTTCACGAAAATATAACAGACAAGCCTTTATATTTAAGAGCATATTCTATACAGCATAATATCGAAGTAGACGATACAGGAAGTATGAATTGTTACACAACTATATCTGGCGGTGGAAAAGTTAAATACAAGCTGAATAAATGGCTGTATAACGATACTAATATTCAAGAAGATAAAGAAATAATAATTTACAGGAGGTAAAAATGGCAAACTTAGACAGAAAAGAACTAGACAGAATGGCAACCTTAGTAGGAGAAGTTGAAAATCCTGATGTTTATTCTAAAGATGAAAAATACATAAATAAGCCGATATCTAATATTAAGTTTGGGCATATTTTAAATGTAAACTGGGATAATATTTTAAATACTTTTAGAATAATACAGAAATTTTTTAAAGAAACAGTTTTAAACCAAGATGTTTCAACTGATAATATAGCAAATCAAATAGTAAAAAGAAATGCTGATAAAAGCATAGAAGTTGGAGATATTTATTCAAATACTCAATTAGAAGATATTTTTGAAAATGGCTCTGGCATTGCATTTAAAGGAAAAGACGGTGTTTTAAGATATTGTAAAAATTATAAAGAATTTTTTAAGATAGTAAAACCTGACCCTACATTTGTGAAAAATAGAGAAAGTGGATACAGAATATATGATGACGGTTTTATAGAACAATGGTTATATTTGCCAGCTGTAAACGATAGTTGGCACGGAAGAATAATTAATTTTCCTATTCCTTTTCCAAATGATTGTTTAAGTATAATTGTAGGAAGAAATTATATACGCAGAGCAGGTGGTAATGATAGTGAGGGTATAGGGGCTGTTTATAGAGATAAATCTAGTTTTATTTTACAAGCTGACGTGTTAGCAAACGGGGCTTGGATTAGAGCTATTGGCTATTAAAAGGAGATGAATATATGAAAAAAGCAGGTTTACATATTTCAGCAGAAGCAACAGCAGTACAAGGTCCTAGGGGACTTTCAATAAAAGAATTTAAGTTTAAAGAAACACTTTCAAATGGTGATAATGTTTATCAAGTCATTCTTGAAAATAATACAGTTATTGGAAAACTTACAGCTAAAAAAGGTGATAAAGGTTTAAAAGGTGATACCGGAGATAATGGTAATGGAATAATTGATATAAAAGCAGTAGAAAAAGTAGATAAAACTAATAATTGGGAAATTTCATATACAAATGGTAAAAAAGATTATATATCTGTTCAAGACGGAGATAGTGCATTTGAAGTTGCTGTTGATAATGGTTTTACTTGGGAATGGACAGGAGAGGGAGAAGAACCTCTTGATTATGGTGTAAAAAAATGGCTTGAAAGCCTTATTGGAAAAGGTCTTGAATTTGAATGGAAAGGAACAGAGCTTGGTGTCAGAGTTGAGGGAGAAACTGTTTATAAATATGTTGATTTAAAAGGTGAACGTGGTAAAAATATTGAATTTACATGGAGAGGAACAGAATTAGGAGTTCGTATTGAAGGACAGACCTCTTATCAATATGTAAATTTAAAAGGAGCAACAGGAGCTACAGGAGCAATAGGACCCGCAGGTCCTCAAGGACCGAAAGGGGCAACAGGGGCAACAGGACCGCAAGGACCGAAAGGAGATACAGGAGCAATAGGACCCGCAGGTCCTCAAGGACCGAAAGGGGCAACAGGGGCAACAGGACCGCAAGGACCGAAAGGAGATACAGGAGCAATAGGACCCGCAGGTCCTCAAGGACCGAAAGGGGCAACAGGGGCA
>USFW01000029.1 GCA_900553985.1 uncultured Clostridium sp. | reverse complement strand
AGGAATGCTCACGGTACCTGAAGTATGAAGGGGTCTGAGTGAGAGAGGCTCATGAAAAAGCCTTACCAATTCTTTCTGAATGAAATAAGTAGTCAAAATCCCAAAAATCATAATTATCAACTATTTTAAGCGGCTAATTTTAAAAAAACTTATCTAATAACAATTAATTTAATATTGTTTTCTATAAAATATTAAAAGAAAAAGTCATTCCTTATATTCCAAAATATATCCAATAGTCTAGACAATCCCTTTTTCAAATTGTCTATTCTACTGAATACATTTTATAGTATTTAGAATAACTTTTTCTTTTTATGAATTATTTAGTATAATAAAATTCTCCAAACCCAAATTCTACTTTATAATATTCTCCAATAAAGCTTGGCTCTAATTGTGTATTTATTATATATTGTGGCTCTATGACTACTTTTCCTTCTGAATTAACAACTCCCCATTTTCCACCTAATTTTATTCCTGCAAATCCGTATTCATTTACATCTGTTGCTTTTTCATATTGATAATCTAATATTATATTTCCATTTGAATCTACAAATCCCCATTTACCATTATTGGAAGTTGCAAATATTTTATTACCTTTTAATGCCTCTTTACTTGAAATTTCTTTTCCTGATAAACTAAAATATTTTGTTACTTCATCATTATATATTTTTATATATTCTTTTTCTACCACTATATTAGCATTTGGTAAATCGCATAATTTATTTATGTTTTTGTCATATATTTGTGTTGTTTTGTCTTTAGCTAGTGTTGTTGTTACAAAATCTGTATTTTGTAATTTTTCTATTGAATCATATTTTATATCTATTTTTATTTCATTATTACTATTTATAACTCCTAGTTTTCCATCTAATGAAACTATAAAATTATCATCTGATAAATATTCGATATATGAATAATTTTGTTTTGTTATTGTATTATCATTTTTGTCAATTATACTATATACTGTTCCATTTGTATTATCTATTTTTATTTTGTAGTTCTCATTTGATGTTTCTAATATTGCTATATTGCTGTCAGCTTGTACTTCTGTTCCTTCTTTAGTATATACTTTTTCTGTTCCATCTTCATTAGTTGCATATATATATATTCCTGTATTGTCAATTTGTTTATATTCTACTGGTATTATAATTTTACCATCTAAATTTGCAACTCCAAATTTTTTAGTTTTTTGTAATATTAATGTTTCATCTGTTAAATTATATGTTATTGATTGATATTCATTTCCTATTACTTGTTCTTTATTTTTAAATAATCCATATTGACCATTTTTGGCTGCAATTAAATAAATATCGTTTTCTTTTACCTCTGTTATTCTTTGTATTTCGTTATATTCTGTTTCTAATAACATTTTTCCATCAATGTCTATATATCCGTATCTATATCCCTCTTCTGTTTTATTTCCAACAATATATCCTGCATTTTTATATCCATTTTCATCATTTGAATATCCATCAACATTTATTTGGTCATATTGTGGTTTTATAAGCTGATTTCCTTTTAAGTTTATAACTCCATATTTTCCTTCTTTTTGAACTAATAATTCTCCTTCTTTATATGGCAATCCTTCTATTTTATTATAAATAGCTTTTGTTAATTTTTTTCCTTCTAAGTTTATTAGTCCAAATTTTTCATTTTCTTTATATGTTAAAATACTTTTTTCATACATTAAACTGCTTGCAATATTTTTTAATTTTATTGGTTCTATTGATTTAAACTCTGTAAATATTTCTTCACCATTTTGATTTAATACTTTTGTGTTATCACTTGTATAACATATGAATACTGGTTTTTGTGGATTTGGAATAATTACATTTGTATATTCTGTATTTATTATTTGTTTTCCTTCTTTATTTATTACTCCATATTTATTATCTACCTTTAATGTAAAATACTCATAGTTATCAACTTTCTCTATTTCATATTTTTTTCCGTCTTCAATTACTTTTTTTGCTATAAAAACTCCAACTGTTGCGATTATTATTATTGATATAATTATTATTCCAACTATATGTTTCTTTTTCATACTCTTTTTCCTCTTTTATATATTTAGGTTTTTTAGCAAGAGTTACCTATAAACTTTCTTCTATTTCTTCTATATTATTTTTACAAGCTTTTATTTTTATTATTCTTTTATCTTCTGATTTTTCTATTTTATATGTTACTTTCTCTGTTTCGATAACTGGATTTTCTTTGTCATCTGGTATTCTTCCTAATTTATCTTGAAGAAATCCTGAAATTGTATCAAATTCTCCTTCTGGTATATCTGCTTCTAATAGTTTATTTACATCAAATATCGGCATATTTCCAGACAAAATATATGTGTTTTCATCTATTTTTTCATATTCACTTTCTTCTTTGTCATACTCGTCATATATATCTCCAACTAATTCTTCCAAAATATCTTCCATTGTAACAATTCCAGCTGTCCCACCATATTCATCTAAGATTATTGCTAATTGCTTCTTATTTTTTTGTAGTTCTCTAAAAACTTCATTTATTAGTCTATTTTGAGATATAAAATATGCATCTTTTATAACATTTTTCACTTTAAAAGTTTTCTTGTTTATATTTTTTAATACATCTTTTACATATAAAATCCCCTTTATTTCATCAATTGTTTCATCATATACAGGTATTCTACTATATCTATACTCTTCTTTTGAAAGCTCTTCTAAAAGTTCTTCTGTGCTTATATTTATATCTACTGCAAAAATATCTTTTCTGTGTCTCATTATCTCTGATACTGTTATATCATTAAATTCAAACACATTGTTTATAAGTTCTTTTTCATCTTCTTTTATTGTTCCACTTTCTTCTCCTTGGTCTAACATCATTTTTATTTCTTCTTCTGTAACAGTTTCTTCTTCATTTTCTCCTACTCCAAATATTTTTGAAATTCCATTTGTTACAGATGTTAATAATTTTACAAATGGTGCTGTTAATATTGATATTGTTCTTATTACTCCTATTGTTGCAAATGATATTTTTTCGTAATGTTTCATAGCTAATCTTTTTGGAACTAATTCTCCAAATACAAGTGTGAAGAATGATAGTATTATTGTTATGAAGATTATTGCTAAACTTTTCCAAACACCTAAACTTATTGCTGGGATTATATTGTATAAGTATGGTGCTATTTTATCTGCAAATGTTTCAGATGCAAATGCACTTGATAAAAATCCTGCTAATGTTATTCCTATTTGTATTGTTGCTAAGAATTTACTTGGTGTTTTTAGCATTTTTTCTATTTGCTTTGCTTTTTTATTTCCTTCTTTTGCTTGTTTTTCTATCTTTGCATCATTTAATGATATAAAGGCTATTTCGCTTGCTGCAAAATATGCATTTATTAATATTAGTATTGTTAAAACTATTAATTGTGAAATCATTTTTTATTGCATGATATATTTAGAATTTTAAATATATTATGCTCTCCTTTCCTTGTTTATTTTTATATATTTTATCAGATGTTTTATTTTTATTCAATATGTTATTTAATCGTATTTTAATATAATTTTTTATGATTGCGAATTATGCAAAAATGTGCTATAATTTATTTAGATATATGGCGATTCCTATATCATTACCCAATTATCACTAATTAGTGAGAGGGATACTCCTCTTAGCTTTTTGGTTTGACATATATAACTCAAAAACAACTATAAAAGATTTTAAGGAGGATTTATTATGGTAGCAATTACTGACATTTATGAGCTTTTGAACATTATTGAGTTAATCGTTTGTTTTGTTTATTTGTTTTTCATCTTCTTTCGTAGAAGTGAAACTTGGAACGAAATACTGCGGTTATGTTTGATGAGTGCACTATTACTCATCAACCTGTTCGAGATTTCAATGGGGGTGTTCAGCTTGATAAACCTATGTTTTCAGTATTTTCATAGTTATTTTTTGGTTTATCTGTGCTTTGATGCTAACATTTAAACTGGGCAGAGATAGTCATTAATCTACCAAAAAAAGAAATTATTTCTTTCCCTCGCAAGAGGTTTCTTTTTTTGTTTGAAAAAATTAAATTTATTTCGTTTTGATTTTAAGGTAAAACTCTTATTTACCTTGTATGTAATTTCTTTTTTAGTTCCTTCTACGACTGCAACTTTTTCATGATTTTTCATAAGTTTTTCATCTTTTGCAAATTCAAAATATTCATCTTTTATATGATATACATATCCTGTTTCTAAAAATATAATTTGTCCTTTCTATTATAAGAGCCCTCTATAATTTAATATAGAAGGCTAACCATTTTCAAAATAGATAATTTATTAATCGTAACATCATAAAGCGAGAAACATTTTTTTGTTATACTTATTATACAACCTCTAAAAAGAAATTATCAAGTTACTTTGTATAACAAATATACTATATTTTATGCAATTTTATAAAATTTATATAACAATATTTTTTCTTTATTTACTACATTCCAGTTACCGGTAATCTTTTTACTTCTTTTTCTTTTTTACTTGTTTCTATTTTAGGTTTATCTTCTTTTTTATTATTTACAGTTACCATTATTTCTTGATTTAAGTCTATATTTACTTCAATATCTTCTTCATAAATTTCATATCCATCTATTGATTTTGTTTCTCTTATATAATATTTTCCTGGAATCATATTTTCTATAACAATTTTTCCTTTTTCATCTGTTTTTAAGTTTTTATATATTGCATTTTTGTTTTCATCTAATAATTCAAATCCAACTCCTTCTAGTCTTTTTTTAGTTTCTTCATCTTGTTTTATAATTATTATCTTTGTTTCATTTTTGTTATATTCGTCTTTTGCACTTCCTCTTCCATCTTCATAGCCCGCTGAAGTTAATGCGTAGTCTTGGTATCCACTATTAGGGGCAGCTCCATATAACACTACTTTTGTATTTACTTTTGCTTCTACATTTATTTTAAATTCACCTTTTTCACTAGTTCTTTTTAAAGGTACTAATATCTTAAATTTTTCATTTGCATTAAATTCTTGTTTTTCATTATTGTTTTCATCTACTAATTTTATTCCTTCAATATCTTGTCCTTTTTCACTTTCTATTTTTATTTTATATTTTTCTATAACTGTATCTGCTGATATACTATATGTTTTTGATATGTAGTTTTTGTCTTTATTATCTTGTTTCCATTCATCATTATTTTTATTTATTGTTAATGTACTTGATATTTGAGTTTCTGTTGATTTATTAGCATTATCAATTATTTTATACATAGCATCTAAAGTTCTTTTTCCAGCTTCTCCTATTCCTTCATAGTCACTTAATTTATTTCCATGCACATAACAGTAAACAGCTTGTTTTGTTGCTGTAAATGCTTCTTCTTTGTTAGCAACACCTAGTTCTTGTATTGTTTTATATGGATATCCATTTACTATTACTTTCCATAGTCCTACATCTTTTATGGCATCATTTATAGAAACATCATATGAGAAATCACCTTCAACACCATGTTTGGTTTTATCTAGGCAATATGCCGGATATGATACTCCATTATCTTTATATTCTGCATATTCAACTATTACAAGTCCTCCTTTGTATTTTAATAATTCGCCACAAGAACCTGATGAATAAATATGTGTTGAATCCATTTGGGCTGCTATTACTGAATTTATAAATAGCATTGTATTTAATATTACTAGACTTATTGTTATTACAATTTTTTTAGATATATTTTTAACCTTATTCATTTTAATTTCTTCCTTATATTTTATATTTAGGTTTTTAAGGATTTACCTATAAACCTATATAGTTCTATTTTATTTTTATATTAATATATTTTTATTAATTTTATAAATTTTTTAATTATCTTTATTACTCTAATTTTTCTCCTTGAATACATCTCCTATAATTAGGTTCATTTTCAACACAAGTTATCAAGGTTATTTTATCTTCTTTAGTATTTTCTAAATTTACCCAATCTGTATCTTTTATTATTTCGTGTTTAGATACTATATATTTTTCTTCATATTCATTATTTTTATAAAATATTTCATCTCCTATCTTTAATTTTTTTAAATTTTCAAAGTAATTATTCTTGTATCCTCTATTATGTGCTGCTAGACATACATTTCCTTTTTTACTAGGACTTTCTTCAAAATGCCCTACATAATTATCTAAAATTTCTTTTGTTGTTCCTTCTGTAATTGGTGCTTTTAATGAAATTGTTGGAATTTCTATATACCATTCCACTTTTTCTTCACTTTTTGTTGATAATTGTTTGGATATATTAGAATTTAAAATGTTATTTGATAAATTATTTGAATTATAATTACTCTGATAATTTTGAGTGTTTTGAGTATTTTGATTTAAAACTTGATTTTCACTTGTAAATCCTACTTTTAATTTTGATTTTTTTAAGTTGATATTAAAAATTGTACTATTTAAAATAATACATATTATTATTGAAAATATAAAACTAACTATGTTTATATATCTGCTTGTATATCGAATCATACATGCAAATACCTCCTATTACTTAGGTTTTCTTTTGTTTTGATATAACTTTTTTGAAAATTATTTGAATTAATTTAATCTTAGGTTTGATAAATTGCAAATTTGACTTAAAATTTTTTCGAAAAAATTGTTTAACATGTTATAGCTATATATTAATACATTTTTTTACATTTGTAAAGGACTTTTCATCGCAAAATTCGACATTTATTTGTATTAATTTACTATATACTGTTGAATTATTATTGTTTAAAGTATATAATTTAATCATTCAATATGTATTAAATTTGTTTATAATTTTTAATTTGCATATTGGAATAAAAACTTTAGATAAGGTGAAACTATAATAAATTATAGAAATTGTGAATAATTTTTTATTTTATTATTTTTTTGTATAAAAAACAAATGAAGGGAATTGAAAAAATGAGAAATATAAAAAAAAACTCTACTAATGGTATTACTTTAATTGCATTAGTTATAACAATAATAGTGTTGTTAATATTAGCGGGAGTAAATATTGCAATCCTGACTGAAGAAAATGGATTGTTAACAAAATCAAGAGATGCAAAGATAAAAACAGAAATTTCAACAGAACAAGAACAAATCCAATTAGCCTTGATAGCATATAAAATGGACTCTTCGAATAATGATAAATACACTTTAATTGAAAAAGAAACAAATCAAAAAATATTAAATAAAACTGAAGAAAATATATTAAAAGGTGAAATAATTGAATTAGAAAATGGAAGAAAATATTTAATTACAGATAATTCAGTAGAATATATAGATGGAATAGAAAATGCTATAATACTTAGAGGAGGTACTGACAACTCTTCTTTTCTAGAAGGTAGTAACACTTATCTAAGAAAAGATGTTGAAATAATAGAAATAGTTAATAATAAAAATATATCTAAAGATGCAATAGATAGTTGGGATATTTCAGAAAATAAAGATGGAAGTGTTGTTGCATGGATAACAGATGAAGATAATAATAATTTATATGAATGGTATATAGGGGCTAATTATAGAATAAAAGCCAATACTTCAATGACATGGTATTTTAGATCTTTTACAAATTTAAAAAGTATATCAGGATTAGAATATATGGACTTTTCTCAAACAACTAGTATTTCTGCAATGTTTGAACATGATAATAGTTTGAAAGAACTGAATCTTGACTCTTTAGATACAAAAAATGTTAGAAATTTATCCTCTTTACTTAGTAGTTGTTATAATTTAGAAAGTATTAGTATGAAAAACATTGATATTAGTAATGTAAAATCTTTAAAAGAACTATTTATGAATTGTAAAAATATTAAATATATATGTTTAAGTAATTGGCAAACTGAACATATTACAAATATGGATTATATGTTTTATGGTTGCAATAATTTGGAAGAAGTAGATTTATCTAGTTTTACAATAAATGCTTCTGTTAAAAATATGTTTTATGGTTGCAATACTAATATAAAAATATTAGTGAAAAATGAAGAAACTAAGAACAAAATTTTAGAAAGTGGATTTATATCTGAATCAAATATAGAATTGAAAAAAAATTAAAAGTAAAATTATAGTAATGTATTTACAATATCTCTTTTAGATATTTATAAAAAATTTTTAAATAGAAATTGGTATAAGAAGTAATTGAAGATAATATGTAAATATAAGTTTTTTACACCATAAAAAAGATAATATTGAAAAGTTTAAACCTCAATATTATCTTTTTTGAAAATAAAAGGAAATATTTTTATCTAAACCAGACTTATTACTGGCTATGTTTATGTGAAATTTTATATCTCCAAATCCAAATCAAAATAAAATTCCACCCCATTTTCTTTATTCACAACACCATACTCATTTTTATAGTTGTTCATAATAGCCTTAACAAATGATAAACCAATTCCAGTTCCACCATCATCTCTATTTCTTGATTCATCAGCTTTGAAAAATCTATTCCAAATTCTTGATAAATCTTCTTCTTTAATATTATCACCTGTGTTGAAAACTTTGATTCTTACCTTATTTTTCTCTACATTTACTTCATTATATATTTTTATATGATTTTCTCCATTTACTTCTTTTACATGCTTTAATGCATTTGTTACATAATTGCTAATTACTTGTTCAATATAAAAGTCATCTGCAATTACATTTATTTCTTCTGGAGAAACTAATTCCATTTTTGCTTCTTTTTCTTGTAGCATTACTTGTGATTTTATTATCACTTGTTGCTCTAATTCTACAACATTGAATTTATTATCGTTAAATTCTCTTTTTCCATATTCTATAGTCATTAATTCTAATAGTTGTTTTACTAATTTATCCATTTTATTTGTTTCATCAAGTATTACTTCTGCATAGAATTTTCTGCTTTCTTCGTCTGTATTTACATTTTCTAATAAACCTTCACTATATCCTTGAATTAGAGCTATTGGAGTTTTTAGTTCATGTGATACATCTGATATGAAGCTCTTTCTCATTTCATCTATTTTTGATTTTTCTTCTATATCTTTTTCTAATTCTATGTTTGTTCTTCTTAGTTGTTTTATTGTCCTTTCTAGCTTGTCTGACATTACATTTATACTTTTTCCAAGGTTGTTTATCTCGTCATCTGCATCTGTTATTCTATATTTGTGACTAAAATCCAAATTAGCCATTTTTTTAGCAATGTTATTTAATTCTAAAATAGGGTCAGCAAATTTTCTTGTTACAAATGATACTATAACTGCTGATATTAATATAGTAAATCCTGCCATTAAGTATAAAAAGTTGTTTGAAATTTTAACACTTTCTTCAATAGATGTTAATGGTATTCTAATATATAATAAATATCCGTTATCTAGTTGTGATGATAAAAGTTCATATGATATTCCTGTTTTTATATCTTTCATTTTTTTAATATTATATTTCTCATCTTGTTCAATTATTTGTCCAGCATTAATTGAACTTGTCATTTCATTCATTTGCCCTAAGGTAGAAAAAAAATCTTTGTTAGATGTGAATACATTAATATTTTGGTCATTTCTAATTAATATATCAAAATTGTTTTTTATTGCTATTTTTTCTAATTCTGAATCTATGTCAATATTTGCTCCACTGTTATAGTAATCATTGATAACCTCATATACACTTTTTAGTGATTGAGTTTTACTGTATAAATAAAATTCTCCAAATACAAAATTATTTACTAATATTAAGAATAAAATTATTAATAAAATTATTAATGATAACATTAAAAATAATTTAACTTTTACTGATTTTAGTGCCTCTTTTAACTTGCTCATTTTTTACCATCCTCTTAGAATTATTTAACTTCAAATTTATATCCAACACCTCTCATTGTTTGAATATATTTTCCTTTTTTTCCTAATTTGTGTCTAATTTTCTTTATATGACTGTCTATTGTTCTTGAATCTCCATAGTAATCATAATTCCAAACATTATTTAAAATTTTATCCCTTGATAAAGCAATATTTTCATTTTCAACTAAGTATGATAATAATTCATACTCTCTTAAACTTAATTCTATTATTTTTCCGTCAACTTTTACAGTTCTTCCTTCTCTATCAATTTCTATTCCTCCATAGTCTTTCACTTCTTTGATATCTTGATTTGTTCTTTTTAAAATTGCTTCCACTCTTGCTACTAAAATCTTGGGACTAAAAGGTTTTGAAATATATTCGTCAACTCCTAATTCAAACCCAAATAACTCATCTTGTTCTTCTCCTCTAGCTGTTAGCATTATTATTGGAACTTTAGATTCTTGTCTAATTTGTCTTAAAACAGACCAACCATCAAGTTTAGGCATCATAACATCTAATAGAATTAAATTGATTTTATTTTTATTCTCTTCAAAAACTTTTAAGGCTTTCTCGCCATTTTCTGCTTCTAGAATACTAAATCCTTTTGCTACTAAAAAGTCTTTAATTAATTTTCTCATTCTTTGTTCGTCATCAACGATTAGTACACAATTATTAATCATAATATTGCTCTCCTTTTCTTTTTTCAACTATATTATACATTATACATATTATTTATGTCTATACTGTGAAAATTTAATATTACATATATAATGAATTTTTTTAATTTAAGAAAACATTTTTTCTATAAATTATAAACATTTGCTTGATTTTAAATTCAATATATTGTAAAATATTCCCAACCTAACGCTAAAAAGGGTTAGCCCTTTTTGAAGGGCGGAAAGGGGGACTGACATTGAATAACTGCGATTTAATTTTGCACTTTGCTGAAAAGTACATAGCTGAAAAAGAAAAAAAATCTGTGTATTCGTGGTACACAGACGACTAAATTGAACAAACTGCGATTCAATGTTCATTTATTTTGTAATTAAATATTATCACATTATTTCGAATTTGTCAAACTTTTTCTAACTCTAATTTTTCAAATACACATTCTTATTCTCATAAGCCAACTTAATATGCTCTTCTTCAATTATTTTCATAAGTTTACAATTAATATCTTCAACCTCTGCCAAATAGCTATCATACCCAACTGAATCAGTATATGTATATATCATCATATTAATTCCACTTTCATTTATGTCATCAAATCTGACAATAGTAGAATCATCGTCAATTCTTTCTCTATCATGTAGCATTTTTTCAACTCTAGTTTTCAAGATATTTAACTTTTCTATTGGAGTTCCTAATTCTATTCTTAAGTTAGTCTTATATCTTCTTTTCTCCATTTTACTCCAATTTATAACTGAAGCATTTGATATAATAGAATTTGGAACATTTAGAAGTGAATTTTCAAATGTTCTTATTCTAGTAGTTCTAAAAGTAATATCCTCTATTGTTCCTTCAAAATTATCCATTTGAATCCAGTCACCTACTGTAAATGGTTTATCTATAAATATTACTAAACCTCCAAATAAGTTTTTAGCAGTGTCTTGTGCTGCAAGTGTTACAATTAAACCACTAATTCCTAGTCCTGCAATAAGACCATTTAAGTTTATTCCTAATATTGATAAAACTATAAAAGCTGCTATTATATATATTATTGCTCTAACTACTTTTAATACAAATTCTAATGTGGCATCATCTAATTGCTTTTTAAAATTTTTCTTCAGTTTAGTTACTAATGTTGAATGAATTGTAAAGCTCTTAGCAATTCCATTTGCAAATGCAATTACACTAATAATTTTAAATATTTTAGTAACAAATTCCATAGCTTCATTATTTATATTTAGTGGTTGCTTTAAGAATAATATTGCTAAATATATTCCTAATATTATGAAGAATAATCGTAATGGTCTATAAAAAGCACTTTCTCTTATGTCTTTTGCTTTTTTACTTTTTAATTTAAACATTCTAATAATCATATATGCTATGCTTGAACTAAAAATTCTAAAAAATATGATTATTCCTACCGCAATTAATATATCTACTATTTCTAATGAGGTAATTTGGCTAAAAAAATTATTTAATTGCTCCATATTTTCCTCCGTATTTTATCCCATATAATCTCTTAATTTTTTGCTTCTGCTTGGATGTCTTAATTTTCTTAATGCCTTTGCTTCTATTTGTCTTATTCTTTCTCTTGTTACTTTAAATTCTCTTCCTACCTCTTCTAGTGTTCTAGATTTTCCATCTTCTAATCCAAATCTTAATTTTAATACTTTTGCTTCTCTTGGTGTTAATGTGTTCATTACTTCTTCTAATTGTTCTCTAAGCATTGTGTATGCTGCTGAGTCTTGAGGAGCTGGACTATCATCATCTTGAATAAAGTCTCCTAAATGACTGTCATCTTCTTCTCCTATTGGTGTTTCTAAAGATACTGGGTCTTGTGCTATTTTTTGAATTTCTACTACTTTTTCAACTGGAATTTCCATTTCTTGTGCTATTTCTTCTGGACTTGGTTCTCTTCCTAATTGTTGTAATAGATGTCTTGATGTTCTTATTAATTTATTTATTGTTTCTACCATATGAACTGGTATTCTTATTGTTCTTGCTTGGTCTGCTATTGCTCTTGTTATTGCTTGTCTTATCCACCATGTAGCATAAGTACTGAATTTAAATCCTTTTGTGTAATCAAATTTTTCTACTGCTTTTATTAGTCCCATATTTCCTTCTTGGATTAAGTCTAAAAATAGCATTCCTCTTCCAACATATTTTTTAGCAATACTTACAACTAATCTTAGGTTTGATTCTGCTAATTTTTGTTTTGCATCTTCATCTCCTTCTAAGATTCTTTTTGCTAAATCTAGTTCTTCATCAAATGTTAATAATGGTATTCTTCCTATTTCTCTTAAATACATTCTAACTGGGTCATCTACATTTATACCTTCATAACTTGTATCTGTTATTTCATCTAGTTTTAATTCTTCAACTTCTTTTAAATCTTCTAAATCTGGTTCTTCTTCCATATCATCTGATAAAAGATTTACCCCTAATTCCTCGAATGCATCAAATACTTTGTCTATTTGCTCTGGATTAGCATCATCTAACTCTGAAGCTAAGTCTCCATATGTTATTTTTCCTTTTTCTTTTGCTTTTCTTAATATATTATTTACTTTTTCTTGTTTTAATTTTTCATTTTCCTCTGTATCTTTATTATTTGTTGCTTTTTCTTTTACTTTCTTTCTAGTTTCTTCTAGTTTTTTCATATTTAATTCGTCTAAATTTCCTTTTAATTCTTCTTTATTATTTGACATCAAATTCACCTCTACTTAATTTTTGAAAGTTTTATAATTATTTCGCTAAGTTCTCTTTCTAATTTTTTTTTCTCCTCTTGATTTTCTTCATTTTCTAATAATTCTAATATTTCATATTTTCTATCATTTAACTTTTCTTTTTCATAACTTTGTATTATATCATCTATTGCTTTTTCAATATCTTCTATTCCATAATCTTCTGCCATTATCATTGTGATATGGTTTTGTTCCTCTTCTTCTAAATTGTCTATTATGGCATTTATATTACTATTTCCTTTTTCGAATTCTTCATACACTTTTTTTGCAATTTTGTTGTCTATTTCATATTTAAATTCTTCTGCTGGAATATTTTGTTTTATAATTTGATATATATTCAAATCTCCTGATAGCAATATTGATAATATAGTATTTTCTCTTCTTTTAATTATTTCAGATACATTATTATCATTATTTGTATGTTTTTTTATTACTGGTTTTGCTTTTTCTAGTATTTTTGCATCTTTTGTATCTTTATATGTAAGTTTATTTACTTCAGCATAAATAGCTTCTTTTGATACATCATATTCCTTAGAAATTTTTTCTATATAAATTTCTCTTTCCATATTGTTATCTATCTTTGATATTAATTTTGCTATTTCATTTAAAAATTTGATTTTATCATTTATACTGTCTAAATTCAATTCTTGCCTTAGTATTTTTACTTTAAATTCTATTACTGAAATTGCTTTGTCTATCACATTTTGAAATCTGGCATTTCCATATTTAATTACAAATTCATCTGGGTCTTTTGCTCCTTCCATTTGAAGCACTCTTATATCACACCCCATATTTTGTAATATTTCCATTGCTCTCAATTTTGCTGTTTGACCTGCTTCGTCTGAGTCATAACTTAATATTATTTGTTCTGTACTATTTCTTAATAGATATCCTTGTTGTTGTGTTAGTGCTGTTCCTAAAGATGCTACTACATTATGAATTCCTCTTTGATGTAAGGATATTACATCCATGTATCCTTCTACTATTAATAGCTTTTTCTTTATATCATATTTTTTTGCTACATTTAAACCAAATAAATGTCTTCCTTTACTATATACAACATTTTCTGGTGAGTTTATGTATTTGGGCTTTGAATCATCTAATACCCTTCCTCCAAATGCTATTACTCTTCCTCTTACATCACATATTGGAAACATTAATCTATTTCTGTATCTATCTATAAATTGTCCTCTTTCGTTTTTATTTACCAGTCCTGACTCAAGTATTTCTCGTTCTTCAAATCCTTGTTTTTTTAATTCTTGGTATAATTCATCAAATTTTCCTGAAAAACCTATTTTAAATGCTTTTAATGTATCATTTGTTAGTTTTCTCTTTTTTATATATTCTTGTGCTTCTTTTGCTTGTGGTTTATATAAGTTCTCATGATAGTAGTTTGCTGTAAATTCATTTACTTTATATACTTTTGCTTTTAGTATTTCTCTTGCTGAGTTTTGATTATTTTCCAATGTTGGTAATTGTATATTTGCTCTATCTGCAAGCATTTGTATCGCTTCTACAAAATTTATACCTTCAATTTTTGTTAAAAATGTAAATACATTTCCTCCTACTCCACAACCAAAACAGTGAAATATTTGTTTTTCTGGTGATACTGAAAATGAAGGTGATTTTTCATTATGAAATGGGCATAATCCAAAATAATTTCTTCCACTTCTTTTTAAATGAACATATTGTGAAATTATATCTACAATATCATTATTTTGTCTTACTTCATCAATAATTTCATCACTATATCTTGCCATTTTAGCCTCACTTTCCTTAAAATATTTCAATTATTTATCCGTAATTATATTATTCGACGCATTTTACATAAATCCTTCTTATTGCTCAAAAAAAATGAGGTTTTTGAAGTTTTTGACTTAAATCCTCACTTTTTTAAATTTTCTTATATTTGCAATTAAATATTTTTGGAAAATTTTTCAGATAAATAATTAAATAATTTTTCAAGTTTTTTATATTTGCTCATATTACTATTTATTAATATTTTATTCTCTCATTAACATTATTTTCCCATCTAATTTATTAATTATCTTTGCATATGCAACTAAATCTTTAGATTGTTTTCTTGTTATTTGACCTTTTCCTTTGTATTTCATTTTATGTTCTAGACTTGCCCAGAAGTCCATTGCCATTGTTCTTATTTGCACTTCTACCTTTACATACATAATTTCTTTTGATAATGTTACTGGTACTTCGATAATCATATGATAACTTGAATATCCACTTTCTTTTGGTTTTGTAACATAGTCTTTTTCTTTTAGTACTTTTATTCCTGGTATTTTGGCTATTAGTTTTTTTACTGTAAAAATATCTTTTATTATTGGTGTTATTATTCTTATTCCTGCTATATCGTTAATATTTTCTATCATGTCTTTGTATGTAAGTTCATATCCTTTTTTACTCATTTTTGTAATTATACTTTCTGGTCTTTTTACTCTAGTATTTATATGGTCTATTAAATCATAATCGTAAAATACTTTAAATTCTTCTTTTAATATTTCTAATTTTGTTTCTAATTCTTTTATTGCCATTTGGTATATTACCATTAATTTTTGAAATGTATTTCCTTTAGTTTCAACTTTTTCTTGATAATTTAAAAAGTTTTCAACTTTTATTAAGTTTACTTCTTTGTTTTTCTTTTTCATACGCATTCACTCCTTGTATGATTTTATTTGTCTATCTTTAGTATATGCGTATTCTATATTATTATTGTTTCCTTTTTATATTTTATTTGTGTCTTTTTGATGAATTAGTTTTATATTAGAAAATCAATATGTTGGTATATAAAAATATTAAGAGGCTATTTTACTTACGCCTCCTAATATCTTATCTTTCTTCTATTTTATTGAACCTTGCTGATTTTACTTTTGGTACCTCATCTTTTGATACTATATTTTTATTACTTTTTATTTTTGTCATTTTTTTTCTTTTTTCAATTGTTTGTAATAAAGTATCTACTACTTTTTCAGCCTGTTCTTGTCCTAATTCTGCTAATGATTGATATAAACCTACTTTATTACAATAATTACTAATATTTAATAAATCTTGATCTGTAATAATTTTCTTTCCTTGCTCTATAAATTCTGTCTTTATACTTTGTGGTAATTCTCCAATTTTGGCCACATAATCTTCTATTCTTTCGGTTTCTTCTATATTTCCTCTTATTTGTCCTTTTGCATCAACTTCTGATAAAGCATCTAATTTTCTACCTTTTCTACTAACTTCTTGTGATATTTGTTTAACGAAATATTCTTCCTCTTCTTTGCTTATTTCCTTCATGGTTTCTGATTGAGGTATTACTAATCTTTTATAACCATTCTTTTTATAATTTTCTGATACATTTTTTGCTATTTCTTTTAGCAAATCTCTTCTGAATTTAGATTCTTCAAATTCATATTTAGCTTCTTCTCTGTCTGTTCTTGGCATTTTTTTATATTCACATTCGGCTATTTGAGGAAAATTTTCTGAAAACATTTCATCAATACTTTTTATTTCTGAAAATTTTCTTGGCATTATACTATTAAAACTCATGTAATTTAATACCATTTTTTTAGCTAAAATTTCATTTACTCTCTTATCAATTTTTCCACTTTCAAATTCTGGCTTTAGTTGTAATATTCTAGTTATTTCTCCTAAAATTGTAAATTCCCCTAAATTCACATCAACTTCTTTATATATTTTATTTAATTCATTTAGTATTAATTCTTCCTGCTTTTGTTTCTTTTTATCAGGATCTGAAACTGCTTCAACTATTTTTTGTTTTCCTTGTAATTCTAGTGTTGTTTCTTCTGCTATCTCCAGCATTTTATTGTCTGGTAATTTATCCGATAACTTTTCTACTACTCTTACTATTGTATCATTTGGAATTTCACTTTCTGGAATACTTTTTATTGTTTCTACTGGTACTGAATTTGATATATTTTGTCTTACTAGTAATTCTCTTAGTACTGCTTCTGATAATCCTGGTGTCTTCTCTAACTTTTTTAATGCCTCTTCAACTGCTTGTTTTGTTGCTGCTTCTTCCCCTTCTGTCTCTTTAAATTTTTCTTCTATATTTCCTACTATCTTTTTTACTTTCTCATCTTCCATCTTTTTTTTGTTAATAATTTTTCCTAATATTTCTCTCATATGCTTCATCCCTTCTTTAAAGGCTTATCTTTGATAAAGAATCTATTTTAATTCTTAAACTAGACATTTTTTATTTCTTTAATACTATTTATATTAACATAATTTTTGTAAAAAAATCAATAATTTTTCTGATTTTTATCAAAAAAGACTATCATAAAATATGTTTTTATATTCTATGATAATCTTCCTTATTTATTTTCCATAATAACTATCTAACATTATTTGTTTAATTTCACTAACTAGTGGAACTCTTGGATTTGCAGTAGTACATTGGTCTTCAAATGCTCTATCTGCTAACATGTCTACTTTTGCTAAAAATTCTTGTTCATCTATTCCTGCATCTCTAAATGATTTTGGAATATTTAAAGTATTATTTAATTCTTTTATTTTTTCAATTAAGCTATTTACTCCCTCTTCTACAGTATCTGCTTTTAATCCAACTTTTTTTGCTATTTGTGAATACTTTTTGTCTGCAATAAAGTATTCATATTTAGGGAATGATACAAATTTACTTGGTTTGCTTGAATTATATCTTACTACATATGGTAATAATATTGCATTTATTCTTCCATGTGGTAAATGGAATTCTGCTCCTATTTTATGTGCTATTGAATGATTTACTCCTAAGAATGCATTTGTAAATGCCATTCCTGCTATTGTACTTGCATTATGCATCTTTTCACGAGCTTTTTTATCATTTCCATTATTATATGCTTTTTCTAGGTATTCAAATACTAATTCTGTTGCTTTCTCTGCTAAACCATCTGTATAATCTGAGGCCATATTTGACACATATGCTTCTAATGCATGTGTTAATACATCCATTCCTGTATCTGCTGTTACAGTTTTTGGTAAACTCATTACTAAGTCAGGGTCTACTATTGCTACATCAGGTGTTAGCTCATAATCGGCTAATGGATATTTTTTATTTTTTTCTTTATCTGTTATTACTGCAAATGATGTAACTTCTGAACCTGTTCCTGATGTTGTTGGTATTGCTACCATTTGGCATTTAGTTCCTAGTTTTGGAAATTTATATGTTCTTTTTCTGATATCCATGAATTTTAATTTCAAGCCTTCTGGGTCTGCATCTTCATGTTCATAGAATAACCACATTCCTTTAGCAGCATCTATTGGGCTTCCCCCTCCTAATGCTATAATTACATCTGGTTTAAAAGCTTTCATAGCCTCTACACCTTTCATTATAGTATCAAAAGATGGATCTGGCTCAACACTACTAAATATTTCAGAATGAACATACTGATGTCTATTTCTTAAATGATATAGAATTTTATCTACATATCCTAATTTTACCATTCCTTCATCTGTTACTATAAAAGCTCTTTCTATATTAGGCATTTTTTCTAGGTATGCTATTGAGCCTGATTCAAAATATATTTTTTCTGGAACTTTAAACCATTGCATATTTACCCTCCTATTTGCCACTCTTTTTATATTTATTAAATTAACTGATGAAACATTGGCTGTTGTAGAGTTTCCTCCAAATGAGCCACATCCTAGTGTTAGTGATGGCATATTTGTATTATATATGTCTCCAATTGCACCATGTGTAGATGGTGAATTTACTATAATTCTTCCTGCTTTCATTGTTTTTGAGAATTTTAATACAGTTTCTTTATCTTCAGCATGAATAACAGCAGAATGTCCTAATCCTCCAAATTCAATTAATTTTTCAGATTTTCCAATTCCTTCTTCTTCATTTTCTACTATGTAATATGTTAATACTGGACTTAATTTTTCTTTTGAAAATGGATATTCTTCTCCTATTCCTTCCTCATATACTACTAAAACTTTAGTATCTTCTGGAACTTCAAATCCTGCTTCTCTTGCTATCATATATGGATATTGTCCAGGAACATGTGATTTTAATTTATATCCGTATTCTTCTGTATAATCGAACATACTATTTGCTAGTTTTTTCTTTTCTTCCTCATTTACAAAATAGCATCCTGATTCTTTCATTAATTTTTCAAATTCTTGGTAAATATCTCTATCAACTAAAACAGCTTGTTCTGAAGCACAAATCATTCCGTTGTCAAATGATTTTGACATTACTAAATCATTTACTGAAGTTTTTAATTTTGCTGTTTTATGTATATAACATGGTACATTTCCTGGTCCTACACCTAATGCAGGTTTTCCACAAGAATATGCTGAACGAACCATTCCTGTTCCTCCTGTTGCTAATATTAAATTTACATCAGGATGATTCATTAACATTTTTGTTGCTAATACTGATGGTTCTTCTACCCATAATATGCAATTTTCTGGTGCTCCTGCTTTAACTGCTGCATCTCTCAAAATTCTTGCTGCTTCACTACTACATTTTTGTGCTGATGGGTGAAATCCAAATATAATTACATTTCTAGTTTTTGCTGAAATAATTGATTTAAACATTGTTGTAGATGTCGGGTTTGTTACTGGTGTTACTCCTGCAATTATTCCTACCGGTTCTGCTATTTCTACATATTCATCTTCTTCATTTTCATCTATTATACCAACTGTTTTTTCATATTTAATACTATGATATATATATTCAGTTGCAAACATATTCTTCGTTATTTTATCTTCATATATTCCTCTTTTTGTTTCTTCTACTGCCATTTTAGCTAATTCCATATGATGTTCTAACCCTGCCATTGACATAGCTTTGACTATATTGTTTACTTGTTCTTGATTTAATTCTAAATATTGCTTTGAGGCTATTTTAGCTTTTTCTACTAAATCATCTATCATTTTCTTTACTTTTAATTCCTCGTCAATATTAGTTTCATTTGGCATAAAAATTCCTCCTTTTCTTTTGTTAGATACATTATATAGTAATCAATAGTTTTGTCAATGGTTTTAAAAATTTATTTTTTATATTGTTTTCTTTAATTTGTCATATTTTTTATTGTATCGGAAAAATCAACTTTATTTTGACCTTATACAAGATTTTTCCCTATACAACAAGTAACAATTACCTTTAAAAAGACATGCGATAGCTTTACTTGTGTAGCTTCGCTACTTTTCTTATAAAAATTTTGTTTTTATATATTTTCTTACAAATATAGATAAAATTAAAAAGTATTATAAATGAACTTTCACTTCAAAGTGATTTATTCATTTATAATACTTTTTATCTTTTTATTTATATACATATTTTTGTGGATTTATATGTTCTCTATTTAATCTTATTTCTAAATGTAAGTGTGGACCTGTCGAATTTCCTGTTGAACCAACTGTTGCTATTTCATCTCCTGCTTTTACTTCTTGGCCTTTTTTTACATACATCTTACTAGTATGTGCATACCAAGTTTCAACTCCGTTTCCATGGTCTACTTTTACTAGATTTCCATATGAACCACTATAACTTGCATTTGTAACTACTCCATCTGCCATTACTTTAATTGGTGTTCCTGTTGTTGCTGCAATATCTAATCCAGTATGGTTAGACTTTCTTATTCTACTACTTACACCATATCTAGAAGAAATTGTACCTGTTACTGGTAGTGTTGCTAATTTTATGCCATTTATATCTGCTATTGCATTTTTTTCTTCTTCTTGTTTTTCTATTTCTTTTATGGTTTCAGAAACTTTATTTTCTATATTTACTTTAGCAACTTCTAAGTCATTAGTTTTTATTTCTTCACTATTACTTGTATATTTCTCAACTATACTTAAATTGATATTTTCATTGATTCCATCATTTTTTATTTCACTAACTAACTCTTCTGCTTCTTTACTTGTGTCAACAGTTTCTACTACATTATTATTTAAGGCTACTTCATAATATTTATATGTTACTGTTGCATCTTCTTTTGCTTTTTCAATTATTTTATCTTCCTCAGTATTTTCATTTCTATTTACTAGTTTTAACTCGTATATAGGTTGTTCTTTCAAGTCTACTGTTTCTACATTTTTATTGCTATCATTTATAATATCTTCTTTAACACTTTCTTCTAAAGCGAGTTTACTTTCTACATATCCTAATTCTTCACCTGATATACTTACTTTATACATTGGTTTATATTTTATTAATATAATCGCTACTACTAAACCCAAAGCTATAATTGTAATGTTAAAATATTTTAAAAACTCTTTTGTATAGATTTTTAGTTTTCTGTTTAAAATATATATTCACTCTCCTTTTAGCGCGACTGTTCTATATTATACTACATATCTTTTCCAAAATCAAATTATGTATACTTTATTTTGGTTGATTTACCATTTATTTTTTTTATTAATTTTTAAATTTTTAATTTCATTTTTATTTTTCTCATTTTTTCTCTTTATTACTTGTTTTTTCTCTTGATTTTATACTTACAGAAAAATATAGGTTTAACTGTTTTATAATATACTATGTATAAATAATACTATCTTTTTCATATTATTTTTTAAATTACTGTATTTGCATATTTTATTAATTTATTTTTTGTAAAAAGTTGACATATCTTTATAATCAAGTTATAATTTTTATGTAACCTAAATAGGCAAAGTAAAAAGGAGAGTGCATTTATGAATTTAGAATTTAAGAAAATTCCTGTATTAAAAAACTTAGAAACAGGAGAAATTATTTGTTTACCTTATCAGGAGGTAACACGGCAACAAAATGGTCTGATGATAGCTAGAGGCTTTAATGAGCTATACGGACTCGTCAATGAAAAAGGAGAAGAGATTGTTCCGCCAAAGTATGGGTACATAAAAGATTTTCAATCAAATAGACTAGCTAGAGTAAAGGATAGGGATAGTTCTCTGTATGGTCTCATTGATGAAAAAGGGAATGAAATTCTTGCTCCAAAGTATGGTGAAATCTACCAATTCCAATCAAACGGTCTAGCTGCAGTAGTAGATAAAGATAGTCAGTTAATGGGTCTCATTGATGAAAAAGGGGTTGAAATTCTTGCTCCAAAATATGGTTACATATACAAAACCCTATCAAACGGGCTAGCTGTAGTAGAAGATAAAGATAGTCAGTTAATGGGTCTCATTGATGAAAGAGGAGATGAAATTCTTGCTCCAAAGTATGGTAAAATCTACAAATTTCAATCAAACGGGCTAGCTGCAGTAGTAGATAAATATAGTCAGTTAATGGGTCTCATTGATGAAAGAGGAGATGAAATTCTTGCTCCAAAGTATGGTAAAATCTACAAATTTCAATCAAACGGGCTAGCTGCAGTAGTAGATAAATATAGTCAGTTAATGGGTCTCATTGATGAAAGAGGAGATGAAATTCTTGCTCCAAA
>USFW01000028.1 GCA_900553985.1 uncultured Clostridium sp. | reverse complement strand
CTCTCACTCAGACCCTTTCATACTTCAAGTACCGTGAGCATTCCTCATTAGAAAGTCTAAACAATTCTAATCTTCATTCCGTGCGAACATCAAAATCCAAAAAAATCATAATTATCAACTATTTCCAGCTTCTCTACAATAAAAACCATTATCCTGTAACAATTTATATTATTAGATAATGGATTTTCAATTACTCTACAATGACAAGATTAGCTATTTATAAAATTAAATTCTTATTATAATTAAACTTAAAAATACATAGGCATATCTAAACATTTTTTTAGTAAACATTCTTGACTTTAAGACTTCAAAAGTTTCAGTTGTTGCACAGTATTTGTCTACGAAAGTTAGAATAAGGCCTTCAAAAGATTTTGGCATTGTTAAAGTAACAGGCCACATATGATTTGTAATCATATCTTTTTCTTTATTATTTAAATTGAAAATTTTACAAGCATTTTCACATGCAGTTTTTCCATGAGTAAAAGCATGAAGACCTTTTCTGTCATCTTGCCTTTTTCTCCAATCATATAGAAATAAGTCGTGTAACATACCGGCTCTAGTTGCAGAAACATAATCTAATCCATATTTTTTACAGGTAAGATAGCAATAGTAAGAAACCATTAAACAATGGTCAAAACAGCTAGTTTCATAATGCTGCCTAAAATTCTTCATTTTTTGCACAGTTTCATTTTTTATCAATTCATCTATTATATCAAAAAATTCTTTTTCATTTTCTTGGAAATAATCAAGAATATTTGTATCATCAAACTTCATAAAAATACCTCATAATTAATATTTATTCTAATTTTAATTATATCATACATAATATGACAATAACAATATTTTGGTTAATCTTAATAATATTTTAATAATTGAATTTAAGGAATAGAGTAGATACATAATATAACTTTTTGATTGATAAGATAAAAATCAGATTTTTGTTTTGTGCAGGCATAGAACTTAAGAATTAGACTTACATTGTATTTAATAATAAAAATAAAGATTATTATTTTTAAATTTTTATAGGAATTTACTTGAAAGCGATAAAGCCGTGTAATATAATTAAATTAGCTTATATGAATTTTACATAAACTTACAAGTCATAAAATAAATATTGGAGGAAAATAATGAAATATATTGGAAAGATAAAAATAGGAGGAGAAGAAAAAATATTGAGTTTATCAAAAAAGAATGGTAAATATGAATATTTTTTAGATAATGAAAATATAGGGCTATATGACCCTATAACAATGTATGGGATGGAAGAAAAAATTTTATTTAAGGAAAATACTTTGGCAAATGAATTATCAAGTAATATAAGAGATGAAATAGAGGATTTAGTAGATATATTAGATGAAGAAGAAATAGAAGAGATGCAACCAGATTATGAAAAAGAACAAGTAGATGTATTAGAACAACTTTTACAACTTGAAGAAAATGAAGATATTACAAGAATTGCAACAGTTAAATTAGACGAGAAGATAGAAAATAAACAAAATGAAGAAGAATTAAAAAAGAAAAAAGACACTAAAAATGAAACTGAAAAAGTATTAGGAACAGAAAAAGATGTAACAATAAAGCAAGAAATGAATTTTAATGATAAAGTTACAGATATTAGAGATTTAGGGCAACTAATTTCAGATGAAGGCAAAATGCCTAAACTAGAAGGAAAAAAATTTGTGAAAATGGGAATAATAGAATCAGAACAAATGGATAATCTAACAAATACAAGTGGAAAAATTGCCAAAGAAAATACTACAAGATATTCTTTTGTAGCAATAGCATCAGATGGTACAGTGGTTCCTATGGAGTTAGAGTAAGATTATCAAGAGGGAGATAATCCAACTGAAAAAAATTATCAAGTTTCAAGAAATGGAGAAATAAAACAAGATGACGTATTATCTAGATTTAAAATAGGAGAAGGAACTTTTTCTGTTAAAAATGGAAGATATGGTGAACTAGAAGTATATCATTCTCCAAGAAAAACATTAGGAGGAAAAGGAGTAGAAGGAAATAAAAGCTTAGATATACAACTAGAAACTGATAATGTATGGGAAAGAACTGATGAAGAAAGAGAATTAGTAGGAGAACATACTACTGGATATCGTTCAGTTGAAAGAAGTTATCAAGAAGCTAAAGTACATGAAATAGATGGAAAAGCATGTGAAAATTTAGAAATAGAGGATATAGATGGGGACGAACAAACTAAATCACATTTACCAGAAAATGAAGAAATAGAAGAAGATTTTGTAAAATTAGAAAATGGAGATAAAATTACATTTGCTGAATTAGCCACTAAATGGGGACTTTACAAGAATGGTAAACCAGATGAAGAATATGCTAAGCAAAAATTTGAAGAAAAAAATAGGGAAAATAGTGATAATAATTTAAGCAATGAAGAAATTATAGAAGAAATAGAAGAAGAATATAATGAAGAATTCATGCCTGATGGAAACAGATAAATAAAATAATAGTTAAGTTTTAGCAAATGATAAAAAAGAACATATGAATAAAAGAGGCTATTTACAGTTAAAAAATGAAATATGAATATTCAGAAATTTATTAAATTTTTATTAAAATTTACCAAAATCGTTGCAATATTTTTCTAATAATAGTATAATTAAAAAGGTAGTATAATAATATATAGCAATATTATTAATTATTTAAAGTGAGGTAAAAAAATGGATTATTTATATATACTAAGAGAAGCCCTAGTTTGGATTATAACAATATTTTGGTTATATCAAGTATTAGTTAGCTTATGTTCTTTAGTAAAATTAAAAGAAAAGCCATTAAAAGTAAAAAAAGACCACAGATTTATGGCTATAATACCAGCACATAATGAAGAAGCAGTTGTGGCAAATTTAATAGAAAGTTTAAAACAACAAACATATAATAAAGAACTATATGACATATATGTAATAGCAGATAATTGCACAGATAATACTGCAAAAGTAGCTAGAGAAGCAGGAGCTATTGTATATGAAAGATTTGATGAAACTAAGAAAACAAAAGGTTATGCATTAAATTGGTTTTTACAACAAAAAATAAAAGAAGATGCTCCATATGATGCATTCTTTGTATTTGATGCAGATAATATTGTAGATAAAAATTTCATTAAAAATATGAATAAAAAATTATGCCAAGGAGAAGATGTTGTTCAAGGATATAGAGATATAAAAAATCCTTCAGACAACTGGATAACAGCAGGATATGCAATATTTTATTGGCAAATGCATAGATTTTATCACTTAGCAAGATATAATTTAGGTTTATCACCATTATTAAATGGAACAGGTTTTATGGTTAAATTTGATGTAGTAAAACCACAAGGATGGGATACAGTAACATTAACAGAGGATATTGAATTTTCATTAAAAAGAATTATTAAAGGTAAAAAATTAGGATGGGCAACAGATGCCATAGTATATGATGAACAACCAACAGGATTTAAACAAAGTTGGTCACAAAGAAGTAGATGGACAGTTGGTCATATGCAATGTATAAAAACTTATACAAAACAATTAGCAGTTGCAGCAAAAGAAAATAAAAATATGATGAATTTAGATGGTTTATTATATATAGTAGGAAGTATACCAATGTTTGTAATTACCTTATTACTATTATTCTCAAACTTTATTATGTATAATTCAGCAGCAATTACAACAGCAGAATTGATTAAAAATATATTATTCTATTTAGTTCCAACATTTGTATTACCTATATTTGTAGGAATGTTTGCAATGTGGCTAGATGGAAGAAAAATAAAACCAATGTTAAAAGGATTACTTTGTTATCCACTATTTTTATTAACATGGATTTTGATTAATTTTAAATGTTTATTTGTAAGAAATGTAACATGGGAAAAAATAAACCATGTAAGAAATATAAAAATAGCAGATGTGTCAGAAGAAACACAAACAGAGAAAGAGTTAGTTTAAAAATAAAAAACTATACAAAATATAAAATATATTTTTTGTATAGTTTTTTATTTTTAGTAAATAGAAGAAATATTATAAATTTTAATTCTTATTAAAGCTTGAAAATAAATTTAATATTAGAATTTAATTTATTTTAATTATATTTTTTATCAACTATTTCCAGCTTCTCTACAATAAAAACCATTATCCTGTAACTAATTTTTGTAAAAGTTTTATTAAAATACTTGAAAAATGAAAAAAACATGATATAATATTAAAAATTAATTTAAAAACTAAAGTTAGGACAAGATAAATAAAACAATATCTTAAAAAGAGAGCCAAAGGAAGCTGAAAATTTGGTAAGTAAAATTTATTTATTATCACCTAACTGTTGTTATGCTGAAAACATAAAAAATTAAGCATAATCGTAAATCTGCGTTAAAGATAAAATGAGTGAGCAAAAATATAAGTAAATAGAAAAGATATATCGAAACAAGATAAAAATTGCTTTTTTCTATGCAATAAAAAAATTATAAATTTGCTAAAATAGGTGGTACCACGGAATTTAAAAGCTATTTCGTCCTAAATTTATATAGGATAGATAGCTTTTTTTGATGTTTAAATTAATATTTAGTAATTTTAACATATAGAAAATAAGGAGGAATTTTATGTATAAGAAAGTAGAACTAAAAGACGGTTTTGTTGGAATGGAAAATCAAGTATCAAAGATGTGGAAAGAAAAAAACATAATTAAAAAAAGTTTTGCTGAAAATGAAGGAAAAAGATATTTTACATTTTATGATGGACCTCCAACAGCAAATGGAAAACCTCATGTAGGACATATTGAAACAAGAGTTATGAAAGACTTAATACCAAGATACAAAGTAATGAAAGGTTATAAGGTTATAAGAAAAGCTGGTTGGGATACACATGGATTACCAGTTGAGCTTGAAATAGAAAAGAAATTAGGAATATCAGGTAAAGAGCAAATAGAAGAATATGGAGTAGAAAAATTCGTAAAAGAATGCAAAGAAAGTGTTTTCACTTATGTTCACATGTGGGAAGAAATGACAGACAAAGTTGGTTATTGGGTAGACATGGAAAATCCATATGTAACTTATCATAATAACTATATTGAATCAGTATGGTGGGCTTTAAAACAAATGTGGGATAAAGGTCTTTTGTATGAAGGACATAAAGTAATGCCATATTGTCCAAGATGTGGTACTGCATTATCATCACATGAAGTTGCGCAAGGATATAAAGATGTAAAAGATTTAACTTGTATAGCTAAATTTAAAGTTGTAGGAGAAGAAAACACATATATATTAGCTTGGACTACAACTCCATGGACACTACCATCAAACTTAGCATTATGTGTAAATAAAGCATATGAATATGTAGAAATAAAAGCAAATATCGGAACTGATGAAGAGCCAAAATATGAAAATTATATATTAGCAAAGGATTTATTAGAATCTGTATTAAGAGAAACACCATATGATATTATAAAAACATTCAAGGGTGAGGAATTATTAGGAGTAAAATATGAACAATTAATACCATTTGGAAAAGTAGAAGGAAAAGCTTTTGAGGTAATACATGGAGACTATGTTACATTAACTGATGGTACAGGAATAGTTCATATAGCACCAGCTTATGGAGAAGATGACAGTTTAGTTGCAAAACAAAATGGAATTACATTTATTAATTTAGTAGATAAAGAAGGAAAATTTGTAGAAGAAGTAGAACCATGGGCTGGAAGATTTGTAAGAGACTGTAATGAAGATATTTGTAAATGGCTTGCAAATGAAAATAAATTATTTAGTAAAGAAAAACACTTGCACTCATATCCACATTGTTGGAGATGTGATACACCACTTCTATATTATCCAAAAGAAAGTTGGTTTGTTGCAATGAGTAAACTAAGAGATAACTTAGTTGAAAATAATAGCAAGGTAAATTGGTATCCAGAAACAATAAAAACAGGAAGATTTGGTAAGTTCTTAGAAAATGTAATAGACTGGGGAATTTCAAGAGATAGATATTGGGGAACACCACTTCCAATTTGGACTTGTGAAGATGAAAACTGTGGACATAGAGAATGTATTGGAAGTATAGAAGAATTAAAAGAAAAAGGAATAGATGTACCAGAAGATATAGAATTGCATAAACCATATATTGATGCAGTAGATTTAAAATGTCCAAAATGTGGCAAAAAAATGCATAGAGCAAAAGAAGTTATAGATTGTTGGTTTGATTCAGGTTCAATGCCTTTTGCACAATGGCACTATCCATTTGAGAATAAAGAAATGTTTGAAAATAATTTTCCAGCAGGATTTATTTCAGAAGCAATAGACCAAACAAGAGGATGGTTCTATACATTAACAGCAGTAGGAACAGCATTATTTAACAAAACACCATTTGAAAATTGTGTAGTATTAGGTCATGTACTAGATGAAAAAGGACAAAAAATGTCTAAATCAAAAGGAAATGGTGTAAACCCAATGGAATTATTAAATACAGTAGGAGCTGATGCTACCAGATGGCATTTCTACACATGTAGTAGTCCATGGTTACCAACAAGATTATCAATAGATAATGTAAAAGAAACTCAAAGAGGATTTTTAAGTACATTATGGAATGTATATTCATTCTATGTTCTATATGCAGAAATTGACCAATTCAATCCTTTAAAATATAAAGATTTTAAAATAACAAATATAATGGATAAATGGATAATATCAAAACTAAATACTTTAGTAAAAGAAGTAGATAATAAGTTAGAAAATTATGATATTACAGGAGCAGCAATAGAAATAGAAGAATTTACAGATGAATTATCAAATTGGTATGTAAGAAGAAACAGAGAAAGATTTTGGAGTCAAGAACTAAATGACGAAAAAATAGGAGCATATGTAACATTATATAATGTATTAACAACATTAATAAAAGTTTCAGCACCATTTGTACCATTTATTACTGATGAAATATATCAAAATTTAGTAATAAATTTAGATAATACTAAACCAGAAAGTGTACATTTATGCGAATGGCCAGAAGTAGATGAAAGTGTAATAGATAAAAACTTAGAAGCTGAAATGGACTTAGCTTATAAAATTGTAAAATTAGGAAGAAGCGCAAGAAATGCGGTTAATATAAAAAATAGACAACCATTATCAGAAATGTTAATATCAATAGACACACTTCCAGAATATTATACAGATATAGTAAAAGAAGAACTAAATGTAAAAGAGGTTAAATTAGGAGCAGAAATGTCAGACTATGTCAACTTTGAAATAAAACCAAATTTACCAGTCTTAGGAAAAGAATATGGAAAATTAATTCCTAAGATAAGAGAAGAAATTTCAAAGAAAAATCAAATGGATTTAGCAAGTAAGGTAAAACAAGGTAAGGTTGAATATATAGAGATAGACGGAATAGAAATTGGACTAGATGCTAATAATTTATTAATAACAATGCAAGGAAAAGAAGGATTTGCATTTAGTGGAGAAGGAGAAATAGGGGTAGTATTAGACACAACTATAACTCCAGAATTACAAGAAGAGGGAATATTAAGAGAAGTATTATCAAAAGTACAAAATATGAGAAAAGATAAAAACTTTGAAGTACTAGATAGAATTAATTTATATGTTTCAGATAATGAAAAAATAGAAAATGTAATAAGAAAATTTGAAGAAACAATAAAACATGATACATTGGCAGATAATATTTTCTACAATAAAGAAGGCAGAGACTATATAGATACAAATATCAATGGGGAAAACTTAAAAGTTGATATAGAACGCTAAAAAGTTGTGCTTTAATAGAAATAAAATAAAAAAATTGTGTCCAAAAATATATATTTGGATACAATTTTTTAACTTTTTTTATTTTATATGGAAACATATCAAAGTTTTAATTTTATGAAATGAATTGAAAAGTAACATTTATTATCATGTATAAAACCCAAAATTACAGGAATTTATTAAAATGAGTTTTAATACTTTAATAAAAATAAATAGAAGTAAGAAAAATTAAATTATATAAGTAACATACAAAATCAGAGTAGTTTTAAATATTGATACTTGAAAATTTCATTAATAGAGAGAAAATAAAATATACTGTTTATGAGATAATAAAAATGACAAAGAATTTGAAAAAATGTCATAAAAATATTGACAAATAAAAATGAAAAGAAGATAATTAGAAAAGCTAAAACCAATCAAGAGTTTAGAAAAAAGGGGGAATATTTATGGGACTAAAATTAGAAAACGTTTCAAAAAAGTTTGTTGGAAAACAAGCAGTTGATAATATTTCTTTTGAAGTCAATAAACCAGGAGTTTTTGGATTACTTGGAACAAATGGAGCTGGTAAAACAACTACAATAAGAATGCTTCTTGGTATTATAAAAAAAGATAGTGGAGAAATTACCTGGAATGGTAAAAAAGTCGAAAGAAAGAGTGTTAACTTCGGGTATTTACCAGAAGAAAGAGGAGTATATCCTAAAACTAAGATATATGACCAGTTAATGTATTTTGCAAAATTAAAAGGTATGAACAAAAAAGCTGCAGATGTGGAAATTAAAAAATGGGCAAAAGTTTTAAAAGTTGAAGAATATTTGCCAATGGAAGCAGAAAAATTATCAAAAGGAAATCAACAAAAAATACAATTTATGACTGCAATAATACATAATCCAGAACTTATTGTATTAGATGAACCATTTAGTGGATTAGATCCAGTAAATACAGAAATTTTAAAAAATGTAATAATAGATTTAGTTTCAGAAGGAAAATATATCATAATGTCAAGTCATCAAATGGTTTCTATTGAAGAATTTTGTAGTGATATATTAATTTTAAATAAAGGTAAAACAGTATTAAAAGGAAATTTAAAAGAAATAAAAGAAGGCTATAAAGCAAACAGATTAGAAATTTCAACAGATAAAAATATAGATAAATTTATAAATGAATTTAATATGAATACAGAGTTTTCAAAAAACAATGACTATTCTATAAAAATAAATGCTGAAGAAGATGCACATAAATTATTAGAAAAATTAGTTAATAATCATATAGTTATTAATAAATTTGAAATAAAAAAACCAACATTAAATGATATTTTTATAGAAAAGGTAGGTGAATAATATGAAAGATTTGAAAACAGTAATAGGATTTACCATGAAAGAAATGGTAAAAAGAAAATCATTTATAATTTCTACAATTATAATTTTAATATTAATAGTAATAGGATTTAATGTACCAAATATAATAAAAGCTTTTAAAGGAAATTCAAGTGAAGCAGAAAAAGATAAACTTTTAATTGTAGATACTGAAAATATATTTGAAGGAACTTTAAATTCATTAAATAATATGGAATTGGGATATGAAGCTAATACAACAAATGAAAATATTAGTTTTGAAAAAATAAAAGAGAAGATAGAAAATAAAGAAATAGATGAAGCTATAATTATAGAAAAAAATCAAGAAAATTATAAAATAAGATATATAATAGAAGATGCAACTATGGTACAAAAAATTCCAACAACTTTAGAAAATGCAATTAGCTCAATATACTCTAATTTACAAATATCAAAATTAGGATTAACAGAGGAACAAGTAAAAAGTATAACTCCAAATTTTGAATTTAGTATAGAGCAGACAGAAGAGCAAAAAGTTAGTGGAAATGTTTTTGCAATGATGTTAATGTCATTAGTCTTATTTTATGCAATTTACTTTTGTGCATATCAAGTATCAAGTTCAATAACAACAGAAAAAACATCAAAAATAATGGAAACATTAGTAACCTCAACATCACCAAGAACAATAGTATTAGGAAAAACAATAGGTATAGGAATAGTTGGACTAGTACAAGTATGTTTAATAGTAGGAACAGCAATAATATCAGCAAAAATGTGCTTGGATGAAAATTTAGTGAACTCTGTATTAGATGTTTCAAAAATAACGCCATATTTAGGAATTGTTACTATAATTTACTTTATCCTAGGATATTTCGCATATGCATTATTATATGCATTAACAGGTTCAACAGTAAGTAAACCAGAAGATATACAATCAGCCAATACACCAGTAGCCTTAATTGCAGTAATAGGGTTTTACTTATCGTATTTTACAATGATGAATCCAACTAGTGATTTAAATGTATTAGCATCAATGTTACCAATATCATCACCATTTTGTATGCCATTTAGAATAATGATGGGATTAGCAAATGCAACAGATGTTTTAATTTCAATAGCAATACTGCTAATAACAATTTTAATTGTTGCAAAAGTTGCGATAAAGATTTATTCAAATGCTATATTGAATTATGGTACAAAAATGTCTTTTAAAGATATGGTAAAAATTTATAAAGATAAGAATAATTAATATATTGAAAATTATATACATAACTGTTTCAGAAAAAATACTGAAAATTAAAAGGATTTAAGTTTTAAGCTTCAGTATTTTTTTCTAAAATAGTTCATATAGCTATGTTTGCCGTTTCGGTTTTTAAACATTTTTAACTATGAAGTATTCTAAGCTATTTCTAAAATAATATAATAATAAAATATAAAAAAAACCGAAACTTAAAGGATTAAAATAATTGACAATTCATAAAAAAAATTATATAAATAGACTAAACTATTTATATAATTTTTTTTATTTACTTATTTCAATTATTATATATCAAACAAATGAAAAGTAGAATAATTTAAAAGTGGAATGATTATTCAAATAAGATATTTATATATTAAGGTTTATAGGTAACCTTGTAAAAAACTAAATATATTAATAAGGAATGAAAAATAAATATGAATTTTGATTTTTTAAATGAAATAAGTAAAACAATAGAAAATGTTAAAGAAAACATTAACTTAAGTAAATTCGTAGGTGGTGATATAGTGAGTGAAAATGAATTAGAACTAGCACAAAAATTGAATGCAATAGAAGAATTCTCAATAGATAGATTTGAAGATGATATAGCAATATTAGAAAATAGAATTACAGGAGAAAAGAAAGATATAGAAAAATCCAAACTTCCTAATGAAGTAAAAGAAGGAAGTATAGTAAAATGCATAAATGGAAAATATATTTACGATGAAGAATTGACAAAGCAAGAACAAGAAAGTATAAAACAAGAAATGAATGATTTATGGGAATAGTAAATTTGTGAGGGGCAAAAGATGAAGAAAATTAAAAATAGAAACAAAGTAATTTTAAGTTTAATATCTATAATAGTAGTATTAATACTACTAGCAATAGGAGTAAAAGAAGAAACAATAAAAGATATTTTCAATATAAATAATGTAGAAGAGCAAAATGTCATAGCATTAGATACACAAAATGAACTATATGAAACTCAAACAAAAAAGAATTTTATAGCTGAAGATAAATTGGTAGTTGACTATATTGATGTAGGACAAGCAGATAGTATTTTATTAAGAAATAAAGATAAAACAATGTTAATTGATGCAGGAACTAATGAACAGGGAAAAAATGTAGTAAGTTTTTTAAAAGAAGAGGGAATATCAAAAATTGATTATTTGATAGGAACACATCCACATGAGGACCATATAGGTGGTTTGGATGATGTAATAAATAATTTTGACATAGGAAAAATATATATGCCAAAAAGACAAACAACTACAAAAACTTTTAAAGATGTATTAAATGCAATAAAAAGCAAAAAATTAATAATAACACAACCAAAAAAAGGAGAGATTATAGATTTAGGACAAGCAAAATGCGAGTTCATGACAGAACCAATAATTGACGATGATAATATAAATTTATCATCATTAATTTTAAGAGTAGAATTTGGAAATAATAGTTTCTTATTTATGGGAGATGCAGAAAAGCAAAATGAAAAAACTATTACTTGGCCTAAAACAGATGTATTAAAAGTAGGACACCATGGCTCAGATACAAGTAGTTCAAAAGAATTTTTGGAACAAGTAAATCCAAAATATTCAATAATAATGGTAGGAGAAGGAAATACATATAAATTACCAAAACAGCCTATAATTGATAGAATAGAAAAAATAGGAAGTAAAATATATAGAACAGATAAAAATGGAAATATTAAAATTATTTCTGATGGAAATAACTTAGAGATAAAAACTGAAAAAGAATAATAGGAAATTGATGAAGAAAATGATACTGCGCTAGAATATGAAAATATATTTTTATATTCTAGTGCAGTTTTTTTATTGTATTGCTATTAAATAAGAAAATTGAATTTATTCTGAAAATAAATTTAATATCAAGTTTATTTATAATTTATGCTACAAAATTAAAATATCATATTATCTTATATTTAATAAATAAAAGACCGTAATCTATGAATATAATGACTTTGTTCTAAAAATTAAGCCTATACATATATTTATAATAATTCATAAAAAGATAAAATCAAGAATGAATAATAAAAATTTTAAATTATTTATTTAGATTTTAATGTTAAAGGAGAGGAAGGATAGTGAAATGAAGAAAATAAATATATGTATAATAAGTTTTCTTTGCTTAGTTACCATGTGTTCAGTTAAAAGTATAGGTTATAGTACTGACGATATATATATTTGGAATAAGGGGAATGCAGAAGCTCTAGAAACAACATCACAAGATATTTCAAATGAAGGAAACAACACTACAAAGAATGAAAATAAAGAAGAGAAAGATAATAGAAAAAAAGCAGAAGAAGAAAATAAAGACAAAGAAAGTAGTAAAAAATCCAAAGATGAAAGTAAAGAAAAAAATAATAATGAAAAAACAAAAAATGAGAGTAATGATAAAGATTCAAAGAATGATAAAACTTCACTTAATTTAGAGAGTGAATCAGCGATCTTAATAGAACAAACAACAGGTCAGGTTTTATATGCACATAATATACATAAACAGCTAAGGCCAGCATCAGTGACAAAAGTAATGAGTATGTTACTTATAATGGAAGCATTAGACAGTGGAAAAATCGCATTGACAGATGAAGTACCATGTAGTCAAAATGCATCTTCAATGGGAGGTTCACAAATATGGTTAGACCCAAAAGAAACATTAACTGTAGATGAAATGTTAAAAGCAATATGCTTAAATTCAGCAAATGACTGTGTAGTAGCAATGGGAGAATATATTGCAGGAAGTGAAGAGGCATTTGTTCAAATGATGAATGACAAAGCAAAACAATTAGGAATGAGTGACACAACATTCAAAAATTGTCACGGACTTGATGAAGATGGTCATGTAAGTTCAAGTTACGATATAGCATTAATGTCAAGAGAACTATTAACAAAGCATCCAAATATAACAAAATATACAACAATGTGGATGGAAACTTTAAGAGATGGCAAAACACAACTTTCCAATACAAATAAATTAATAAAAAACTATAAAGGAGCAACAGGGTTAAAAACAGGTTCAACATCATTAGCATTATATAATCTATCAGCAAGTGCAACTAGAGATGGATTATCATTAATAGCTGTTGTAATGAAAGCTCCAACAACAAAAGTAAGATTTGGAGAAGCTCAGAAATTATTGGATTATGGATTTAAAAACTTTTCATATAAAGAATTTGGGAAAAAGGGAACTCTTATTAGCACTGTAAATATAAATAAAGGTGTTAAGTCTACAATTCCAGCAATATTAGAAGAGTCATCTGGTGTGATATTAGAAAAGGGAAAGGAGAAAGATGTAGAACAATTAATAAGTATAAATGAAAATATAAATGCACCAATCAAAAAAGGTGATAAATTAGGAGAAGTAAGTTTTTCGTTAGATGGAGAGGTTATATCAAAGACTAATTTAATATCACAAGAAGATGTAGAGAAAATTAATATTGTATCAATGGCTAAGAATATTTATTCTAAATGGTTTAATTTATTGAGAGAGAATAATTAGGAATTTATAAGAGAAGGAAAGAATTTCTTGTATTATATATATGACATATCAAGAAATTCTTTTTAAATTTTTAAAATGTAGAAGTGTAAATATAGGAGATTATTTAATATTAAGATATGATTTTCTTTTAAAATATAGACTTAAAAATTTATTAAAAAAAATAAAAAAATTTTTTAAAAAGTATTGACAAAAAAACACATAGAAGTTATAATAATAACTGTCGTTAGGAACTACCAGAAATATTAAATGCAGATGTGGCGGAACTGGTAGACGCACAGGACTTAAAATCCTGCGGTTGAATAAACCGTGCCGGTTCGATTCCGGCCATCTGCACCAAAGCAAGATATATCAATAGTTACAAGCTATAAGATATATCTTTTTTGTTACTCCAAAAGGGCATTGGATTAAGGTGAAAATTAACCTAATCCTGTGCTCTTTTTTTGTTAGGAATAATTTCACCTATAAAGATAAAGTGAGGTGAAAAAGAATGATTGAAATGAAACAAGATAAAATATCTTTAAAAAATGGCTTTGACAAATTTATAGTACATTGTAAAGTTAAAAATTTATCTGATATGACAATTCGATATTATAAAGATGGATATGGATTTTTTACTACTTATTTAGAAAACAAAGATATTTATTTAGAAAATATAAATAAAAAAATGATTGATAACTATGTTTTATATATGAGAAGTCAAGGATTAAGAGATACTACTATAAATACTAGAATTAGAAGTATTAGAGCTATTTTATATTTTTTAATGGAAGAAGGAGATTTAGGATATTTTAAAATAAAATTGATAGTACAAACACAAGAAAATAAAAAGTTATATACAGATAAAGAAATTGAAAATAATATTATTAGCAAGTATAACAAACAAAGAGGTGTTGAAAAGACAGGAGTTCATTTATTTAGACACTATTATGCTAAAAATTATATTCAAAATAGTGGAGATTGTTTAAAACTTCAGAAGTTATTAGGTCATACAACATTAGAAATGACAAAGATTTATGTTGAATTATATGGAAACGATTTACAAAAAGATTATAACAAATTTAATACCTTAGATGTTTTAATTGGAAATACAGAAAAAATAAAAATGAGAGGAAATTAGTAAATATGGAAAAAATAAAAGAAAATGAATTAGAAAAAATAGTAAAAAATAATTTTGATGCAAAAACAATTTTATTAGAACTAAATGGAATTATAGAAGGAAATATTGTTTTTGTAAAAGCTGATTGCAGTTATAATCATAAAAATGGCATATTATATATTTTAGATTTATTGAATAATATAAGAATTGATATAGCTTCACAATATAAAATAATATATGAACAAAATAGTGAGATATTAAAAATTTATTTAGATAATAGTCAAGATTTAAAAATATCAGTAATAAAAAGAAAAGGTACACTATAAAAGTGTATCTTTTAAAATAAATCTGAGTGAGTACCAGTTCTTGATACTGTTAAAGTTAATTCATCATTTTCAATTTTATAAATTAAAAGCCAATCAGGTTGTAGTACTATTTATCTAACTCCTCAAACATTTCATCTACACTATCAAAAGCTTTACTTAAATTTTTTCCATTTTTAACATCTTCCATTGCTTGAATAGTTTCCTTATTATATCTTGGTTTTTCAATTTTAAAAGGAATACCATCGTGTAAAATGACTTGATTTAAAAATACATTAACTGCTTCAGTAATTGATAATCCTAAATCGCTTAAAGTTTCCTCTGCTTTCATTTTTACAGATGGTTCAACTCTAATATGCAAAGTATCAGTTTTAGCCATTTTAATCACCTCCATAGTATTATTATATTAATTGTATCACGGTTTATACACAAAAACAACACAAAATCTAATTTTCTTCCAAATTTTCTAATCCATATTCAATAATTTGATTAATAACACTATTAAAACTTAATTCATTTTTTTCGGCTAATTCATTTATTTTATCAAAGGTTTTCCCACTTATTCTTATAGTTCTTGTAATAGTATCATTACCTTTTTTTGCTTTTTCTATTTTTAATTTTTTCATTTTTATCACCTTTTATTATTATGTACAAAAAATAATTTAAAATAAGTGTACTAAAATGTGTACAAAAATAAAAATTTGTGATACAATATAGAAAAATAAAGAAAGGGGGTAGTGTTATGGAGAATAAACATGGTAAAAATTCAAAACAAAAATTCATTATTATTGGAGTGATTATTGCTATTATTGTTATAGTAGCAGGTTACTTTATTATTAGGCAAGTTAGAGTAAATGAGGCACAAAAGAAAGTAGAAGAGGCAACAGCTAATTTAAGAAATACTTTAAATGGGGGAATTAGTAATAATGGAGGTAATTCAACAACTCAAGAAGCAATAGACTATATTAATAATAGTTTAGTATTAGAAAATGCAGTAGTGGATGAATTTGATACTTATTATAATACTAAAGTTTGGGGATTGTCTGATATAAAAGTAAAAAACAATGGTGATAAATCAATTACGCAAATAACCGTAACAGTATATTTTAAAGATGAAAGTGGCAATACAATAGGAGAAAATAATATTAATATTGGAATTGCAGATATTTATAATACAGTATCAGCACTAAAACCTAATTATGAATGGATGAGTGAAAAAGATCATTATTATGAATTAAAGAATTTGTCTGATAATATTAATCCTACAAGAAATGAAATAAAAATAACAAATATTAAATTTGAAAAGTAATAAGGAGTAATTGTTATGAAAGAAGATAAAGAGAAAAACTCTGAAAAATCTAAAAATGGCACAAAGATAAGTTTTATAAAAAAGCCTAAAAATATTATTATTTTTATAATCATTATTATTTTATTGATTACTGGTGGTTTATTTGCTTATAATCATTTTTCAAACCTTTTATCAGAAGATGAAAAAATGGTTGCAAAAGTAGTAAAAAGCTATCATGATAATTTAAAAAATCCAAGTTCTATGCAGATTTTTGAAATAAGAATATATGATAATGCAAATAAAGATGGAAAAATTATATTAATGGATACTGCAGGGCAAAATGGATTTGGAGGAAACACGAGAGATATTGTAGCTTATACAGATGAAGCTAAATATATGGGAGATGACAGCGAGGCTAATAGGACAATTTCTAAATATACAGATACTTCTGATAAAGTAGAAATAATGATTAGTAGAGGAATACAAACTAAATGGAAAGATAATAAAGATTATATAAGTGTTGATAAAGATAAAGTTTTAAAAAACTATGATAAAGTAAAATAATAGTGAGAAACAAATATTGTTTCAGTTCAATATGTGCTTTTTTATGCTTTTTTAGAGGAATGAAAACAGTCTGTTTTTAACATTTTCTGTTTCAAACATGACCTAGAGAGTGATAGCAACAAAACCGAAGATTAAACATTTCAAACATAGGATCCAGCAAAAAAAGCTGGATCCTATGTTGTTTATTAAAAATTTTATAGTTATATTGAAAGTTATAAAAATAATGTAAATATTATTAAAAAAGTTTAATATATATTGGCTTCAATTAGTAGTAATGTTATAAAAAATATACAATAATAAGATAGTCAATAAATAAAAGCAGAAACAATATGAGCAAAGATTATTAAAATTTCCTCTTGTATTTTATTAAAAAATATGTAATAATATATATCATATAAATAAAAACAAGAAAAAAGAGGAGTAAGTTTACACTTGTTTCCAGAGAATAGAAGCCATAGGCTGAAAGCTTCTTAAATAAAGATAAACTGAAGGTAGCTTTTTTAGTTGATTTTCTGAAATTATTTTTATATTTAAACAAGGATATATTTTTTATTTAATTATATATACTTATAATTAAAAAACGAATATAAAATTAAGGAATCAAAATATGAATAAGAAGTAAGAAAATCCGTCTAAACAGCGTTAAAAGTTTAATTGAGATGTAACTAAAATGTAATTAACAAATATAAAATATTATATTGGATTATATGAGTTATAATTAAGGTGGTACCGTGAATATATTCGCCCTTATACTATTTAAAAGTATGGGGCTTTTTTGATGTTACAGAATATAAATAAATTATAAAATTTAATATTAACCTTATTTTTATTTTTCGTTGCAAAACTATAAAGTTTCAAGATATTTTCTATACAATGAAAAAGTCTAAAAGTTATGTATAAAGTATTAAGAATATAAAAAATACTTATATATAGATATTAAATATATATTTTAGTAAATAAAAAATATAAATAAAAATAATTAAATTAAAAGGGAGGAAATTTAATATGAATGAAAAATTCAATCCAAAAGATTTTGAAGACAAACTATATAAAGAATGGGAAGAAAAAGGATATTTTAAACCTAGCATGGACAAATCCAAAGAAAGTTACTGCATAATGATGCCACCACCAAATGTTACAGGAAAGCTACATATGGGACATGCATTAGATGGTACAATACAAGATATATTAATCCGTTTTAAAAGAATGCAAGGATATAATACTCTATGGCTTCCAGGCTCTGACCATGCATCTATTTCAACAGAGATGAAAGTTGTAGAAAAACTAAAAAATGAAGGAAAAACTAAACAAGAATTAGGAAGAGAAAAATTCCTAGAAGAAGCTTGGGAATGGACTAAACTATATGGAGGAACAATTCAAGAGCAACAAAAGAAATTAGGATGTTCTTGTGATTGGGACAGAAGAAGATTTACTTTAGACGAAGGATTATCAGAAGCAGTTTTAGAACAATTTGTAGATCTATATAATAAAGGACTAATATATAAAGGAACAAGAATGATAAATTACTGTCCTAATTGTAAAACATCTATATCAGATGCAGAAGTTGAATATAAGGAAGAAGCTTCACACTTATGGCATATAAGATATAAAATATCAGGAGAAGAAGATAGATATATAATAGTGGCAACTACAAGGCCAGAAACAATGCTAGGAGATACAGCAGTTGCAGTACATCCAGATGACGAAAGATATAAAGATTTAGTAGGTAAAAAATGTATTTTACCTATAATGAATAAAGAAATTCCAATTATTGCAGATGAATTTGTAGAAAAAGAATTTGGAACAGGTTGTGTAAAAATAACACCAGCACATGATATGAATGACTATCAAGCAGGAATAAGACATAATTTAGAAATAATTGAAGTTTTTGATGAAAACTACAAAATGGGAAATTTAGTTCCTGAATATAAAGGAATGGATTTATTAGAAGCAAGAAATAAAATTGTAGAAAAGCTAAAAGAAATAGGAGCATTAATAAAAGAAGAAGAATATACTCATAATGTTGGTAAATGTGAAAGATGTAAAACAACAATAGAACCAAAAATATCAGAGCAATGGTTTGTATCAATGAAAGATTTAGCCAAAAAAGCAGCAGATTCAGTAAGAAATAATGAAGCTAAATTTATACCACAAAAATATGAAAAACAATACTTTAACTGGTTAGATAATATTCAAGATTGGTGTATATCAAGACAATTATGGTGGGGACACCAAATACCAGCATATTATTGTGAAGAATGTGGACATATAAATGTTGCTAAAAAAGCACCAAAAAAATGTGAAAAATGTGGTAGCACAAAATTACATCAAGATGAAGATACACTAGATACATGGTTTAGTTCAGCATTATGGCCATTTTCAACTTTAGGTTGGCCTAATACAGAAACAGAAGATTATAAAACATTTTATCCAACCAATGTATTAGTAACAGGATTTGATATAATAACTTTCTGGGTTTCAAGAATGATGTCACAAGGCATTGAATTTACAGGAAAAGCACCATTTAAAGATATATTAATTCATGGAATGGTACGAGATAGCCAAGGAAGAAAAATGTCAAAAACTCTAGGAAATGGAATAGACCCAATAGAAATAATTGATAAATATGGAGCTGATAGTTTAAGATTTGCTGTTATATCAGGAACAACAATGGGAAATGATATAAGATATATGCCTGAAAAACTAGAACAAGCATCAAACTTTGCAAATAAAATATGGAATGCAACAAAATTTATCACTAATAATGAAGTAAAAGAAGAAGATATCATAAAATTCCATGAAGAAGTATATAACAAAGAAACAAAAAAATATAATAGTGAATTATTAAAAATTGAAGATAAATGGATAATAAGTAAATTAGAAACACTAATTGAGGAAGTAACAAACAACTTAGAAAATTATGATTTAGGAGTTGCACTTGACAAAGTATATAACTTTATTTGGAATGAGTTTTGCGATTGGTACATAGAAATGGTAAAACCAAGATTGTATAGTGAAGATTATAATGAAAAAGTAAAAGTATGTTATGTATTAGACTATATATTTGGTATATCTATGAAACTATTACATCCATTTATGCCATTTGTAACAACAGAAATTTATAGAAATTTAGTAAAATATAATGATAAAGATTTGATGGTATCAAAATGGCCAGGTGCAAAAAATAAAGATGAATTTAAAGACGAAGAAAATTTTGTAGAAATGCTAAAAAGAATAATAACAGAAATAAGAAATACAAGGGCAAAAATGAATGTGCATCCATCAAAAAAAGCAGATTTAATATTTGTTACAGAAAAATATGAGAGCAAAATTAAAGAAGCAAAAGAATTTTTATTAAAGCTAGGATTTGGAAATGACATTATAATTCAAGAAAATAAAACAGGTATAAAAGAAGATGCAATAAGCATATTAGAAGATGGAATTGAATTATATATTCCATTTGAAGGTTTAGTTGATATGGAACAAGAAAGAAAAAGATTAGAAGAAGAAAAGAAAAGATTAAAATCAGAAGTAGCAAGATGTGAAAAAATGCTATCAAATCCAGGTTTTATGAATAAAGCTCCTCAAAGTAAGATTGAAGAAGAACAAGCAAAATTACAAAAATATAAAGAAATGTTAGCAAAATTAGAAAAGTAACAATTGATTTTATAGATGATTTATAATATTATAAAAGCATATATTAGTTTGAAAGATACAAATGATAACTGATATGTGCTTTTTTCAAGTTATAGAAAAATGCATTTCTTATAACTTAAAAATAATATTAGGAGAGATAATTATTTTTAAGATAAATTATAAAGTATGTATAGAAAGAAACTGTGCATATAAAATAAGAAGTTAAAAGGAAAGGATAGTAAGAACATGAAAAAAATATTACTAATAGAAGACGACAATGGAATTCAAACTACAATTAAATATTATCTTCAAACAGAAGGTTTTATTGTTGAAACGGCAAGTAGGGTAAAAGAAGGTTTAGAAAAAGTAAATAATAATTCTTATAATATAATTTTATTAGACATAAACTTACCAGATGGTACAGGGTATTATTTTTATAAAAAATTAAAAGAAGAAAAAAACATTCCAGTAATATTTTTAACAGCCTTAGATGAAGAAAAAGATATTGTAAAAGGTTTTGAATTAGGTGCAGATGACTATATTACAAAACCATTTCATGCAGGAGAATTATTGTCAAGAATAAAAAATGTTTTAAGACATAATAAATCAGAAGAATATGACATAATAAAAATAAAAAACATAGAAATAAATCTTACTAATAGTAAAGTATATAAAGATGACAAGGAAATAGAACTAAAAGCCTTAGAATATAAAATACTTGTGATGTTGTTTGAAAATAGAGGAAGAATAATATCAAGAGAACAAATACTATCAAATATATGGGATAAAGATGAAAACTATGTAAATGATAATACATTGACTGTATACATAAAAAGAATAAGAGAAAAGATTGAAAAAGATGCAAATAATCCAGAAATAATAAAAACTATAAGAGGGTTGGGATATAAGATAGAAAAATAAGAATAAACAAAATTCGAATAAAAAATAAGTTTAGTAAGAAGTTAAAGCAAATTATGATATAAAATAAAGTTATTTAGTTAAATTAATTTATACCTTCTGCAAATAAGAGCTAAAGGAACGAAAAAGGAATGAGATGAAAAATGAATAAAAAACAAAAAAGAAATTTATGCATAATTGTATTAATATTATTAGTTTTAATTATTATAACAAATATAAATCTGTTGAACATTATAAAAAATACATATAAAGAACAAATATATGATTATGCAAATCAAGTAATAAATGTGGTTGTTGAAAAAAATCCTGAGTTAGAAGAAGAAATAATAAAAGAAGTTTTTAAAAAAAGCACAAATAATCAAGATATACTAAATAAGTATGGATTTGAACCTAAAAATATAGATAGTATAAATCCTAAACTTAATAATTTAACAACACCAATAATAATATTTACAGTACTTATAATGGTAGAAATTATAGGAATTATTTTGATTTTTATTATATATAATATAAAGCAAAATAAAAAGATAAAGGAATTAGATAAATATTGTAAAGAATTATTAAAAGGAAATTATTTATTAGATTTAAAAGAACAAGACGAAAGTAATTTTAGCATTCTAAAAAATGATATATATGATATGACAATAATGTTAAAAGAAAAGAATAGTATTTTAGAAAAAAATAGTAAAGACATAGAAAGATTAATATCAGATATTTCACATCAATTAAAGACACCATTAACAGCATTAAATTTAATTAATGATATATTATATAAAGACTTGGATTCAAAGAAAAAAGAGGAATTTTTGGATAATGCTCAAAAAGAATTAGAAAAAATAAATTGGCTAGTAAAAAATATTTTAAATATAGCAAAATTAGATTCAAAAACAATAAAACTAAATAAGAAAAAAGAAAATGCATACGAAATATTAACAGAAATAAAAAATAATTTTAAACCAATGTGCGAAGCCAAAAATGCAGAAATAAAAATATTATCTAATAAAAAAGAAAATCTGGTATGTGATAAAAAATGGACTATGGAAGCTATTAGTAATATAGTAAAAAATGCATTAGAACATAAGGGAAAGGCTATAGAAATAAAAGTTGAAGAAAATAATATATATACTAAATTAAAAATAAAAGATAATGGAGAAGGAATTAGTAAAAAAGATATAACTCATATTTTTGAGAGATTTTATAAGTCAGAAAATAGTAGTAATGATAGTCTAGGAATAGGACTTGCTTTTTGTAAGAGTATTATAGATAATCAAAATGGAGAAATAAGAGTTAAAAGTTGTCAAGAAAAAGAGAATAGTGGTACGGAATTTGAGATAAAATTGTATAAATGATTTCGTGATTTGTAGTCAGAAACGATGCTTGGGGGGCGAAGAGAAGGTGTTTTTGGGGTCGAGATGATTTTGGGGTCGGAGACAAAAATCATGGTAAATTTTCAGATAATTATTTTTATTTATTTGGAATTATATAACCATGATTTTTGTCTCCGACCCC
>USFW01000027.1 GCA_900553985.1 uncultured Clostridium sp. | reverse complement strand
AAAATAGATAAAATATAAAAATAAATAATAAGAGATTAAAAGTCTAAATATAAAAAACAATTTTTAAATTAAAAATCATGAATTATATATAAATAAAAAGAAAAAATATTTTAATGCTAAATTATCATATTTTTTCTTTTTTTAATTTAATTAATTAATATATTATATAAAAATAAAAAGTATCCAAATTGGAGGATACCTTGTCAATTTATTATTTAGCTGGTTTTAATTTACCAATTTTTTGTGAACATTCTTCACAGATTAATTTGTCATTATAAGTAACTAAACCAGTAGTATTACCACAAAAAATACAATTAGGCTCGAATTTTCTTAAAACGATTGAAGAGCCATCTACATATATTTCTATAGGATCTTTTTCTGCTATGTTAAATTGATTTCTTATTTCAATTGGAATAACAACTCTACCTAGTTCATCCATTCTTCTAATAATCCCTGTTGACTTCATATTTTCATCCTCCTTAAAAAGTTATTTTACAATCATCATACACATAATATATCATAAATAAAAATACAGGTCAATTAAAGTAATAAAAAAAATTCACTTTGAATAAAATTATTTAGGTGATTGTAATGTTAAACTTAGTTTGGCCAATTTTTATAATAATATCATTTACATATGCAATTTTTTCAGGTAATTTAGAAAAATTAAATGCATCAATTTTTGATAGTACAGAAAGTGCTATTAACTTATCATTGACAATGTTAGGGACAATGTGTTTGTGGAATGGAATTATAGAAATAGCTAGCAATACAAGGATTGTTGAAAAATTATCAAAAATATTAAATCCAATAATTAGATTTTTATTCCCAGATATTAAAAATAAAGAAATTGAAAAAGAAATATCAATGAATATGATTTCAAATATCTTAGGATTAGGGAATGCGGCAACACCGTTAGGATTAAAGGCAATGAAATCAATGCAGGAGGAAAATGAAGATAAGGCAACTCTAAGCAATTCAATGTTGATGTTAATTGTTATAAATACAGCATCAATTCAAATTATACCAACAACAGTAATAGCAATAAGAACGTCACTAGGATCTAAAAATCCTACTTCAATAGTTTTTCCAGTATGGATAGCAACAATTGCGGCAGCTTTTGCAGGAGTTTTTATAACTAAATTGTTAATAAAAATGGATAAAAAGGGGAAGAAAGAGTGAGTGTACTTAATTATATATCTAATTTAGCAATGCCATTAATAATTTTAATTATAGTTTTCTATTCATTAATAGAAAGAAAAAAGGCATTTGATATATTTTTAGACGGAGCAAAAGATGGATTAAATATAGTATTAAATATTTTTCCAACATTAATAGGATTGTTTGTGGCAATAGGAGCTTTAAGAAGTTCAGGAATATTAGATTTAATAATTAATTTTATTACACCAATTTTAGATATTTTAAATTTTCCAAGCGAAATAATGCCATTAGCAATATTAAGGCCAATATCTGGAAGTAGTTCAATTGCAATAGCAACAGACATTATGAAAAATTTTGGTGTGGATAGTAATATAGGGATAATTGCAGCAACAATAATGGGGTCAACAGAAACTACTTTATATACAATAGCTGTGTATACTAGTAGTGTGAAAATAAAAAAGACTAGATTTGTTCTTTGGGCAGCGTTAACTGCTGATATTGTTGGAATGCTTGCAAGTGTGGCAATTTGTCGAATGATGTCATAAAATTTTTGTTGACATATTATAACAAATAATGTATAATAATGGAAAAGAAAAAGAGGTTAAAAATGTTTTTTAAATTAATCATATTTATATCAATATATTTTTTTATCAGAAAAATAATCATAAATATTTTATCAAACAAATTCCAAAAAGAAATGAAATAATAATCAAGTAAAAGACATAATAATTAAAACAATATAATTATGATTAAATATAATAAAATAAAAATAATTAATTAAAATATTAACTTAAAATAATCAAATAGTAATTAATCTTGTAGAGGAAATAAATCCCCCTAAAAAATAAAAATAATATACGCCCCTATATTTATAAAAATTTATTTCTATTATTTCCTCTACAAAAAATATATAAATAATTAACGATGATAAGTTTCCCCATTAGAAATTTTAAAAGCCCTAAAAAGTTGTTCTAATAAAAATACTCTAATTAATTGATGAGGAAATGTCATTTTTGAAAAACAAATTTTTAAATTAGATTTTTGTAATAAATCTTCAGTTAGGCCTAATGAGCCACCAATTATAAAAGTTAAATTACTACTTTCTAAAGATAATGTATCTATTTTCTTAGAAAATTCTTCAGAAGTAAATTCCTTTCCTTTCAAATCTAAACAAATGACATAAGAATCTTTTTTTATATGACCTAAAATTTTATTACATTCTTTTGTTTTTATTTCTAAGGAAATATTTTCATTTAATTTATCTGGGATTTTTTCATCAGATAATTCAATAATATTTAACTTACAATATTTACTTAGCCTTTTTGAATATTCATCTATAGCATCTTTTAAATATTTTTCTTTTATTTTTCCAATACATATAATATTTATTGTTAGCATCTTTTTTCTCCTTATTTACATTTGTTAATATTAAATTAATAAATAAAACATAATAATATTTAAGTTATAATATAATTTACTTTAATTAAGTTTATTTTCTAAAAATTTAGTATAATAAAAATAAAATAAATATAAATAAATTAAAGTATTTGAGATTAAATTATAATTAAATAAAAATAAGGAAACATGAAAACTCACATTTCCTCTATATCTAAACAGTAATTAATTTACTATGACAATCTCTATTGGCAACAGATAAATTCAATGAATTTTCATTATAATTACTTGCAATTAATTCATCAACAACCGTTTTATATGCAAGTTCAGGAAAATTACTTTCTTTACTCAAATGACCTAGCATTGCTTGTTTTAAGCCAGACTTTAATAGATAAGCAATAGTTTTTCCAGCCATTTCATTTGGTAAGTGACCAGTAGGACCTGCAATTCGTGATTTTAACATAAATGGATATGATGAACATTTTAAAACTTCAGGGTCATAATTTGATTCTAAAAGTACAAATTGACTTTCTTCTAAGTTTCTTAAAATGTCATTTGTCATATGTCCAATGTCTGTTGCAATACTTATTTTTTTATTTTCATTTAAAATAGTAAATCCACAAGGGTTAGCTGCATCATGAGGAATTGAAAATGGATTTATATCTAAATCGCCAATTGAAAATTTCTCAGAAACTTTAAAGGTTTTTAAGTTTTTTTCAGAAATTTTATCTCTTTGTTTTGGCATAGCATCTAGAGTTTCTTGATTTACAAAAACAGGTAAATCAAATTTTTTTGAAAATGTTCCTAAACCTTGAACATGGTCTGAATGTTCATGTGTTACTAAAATTCCATCAATTGATTTTGGTTCAATATCTAATTCACTTAAAGCTTTTTCTATTTTTTTACTACTAACCCCAGCATCTACGAGTATTTTTGTATTTTCTGTTTTTATAAATAAACTATTTCCACTACTACCACTATATAAACTACAAAAATTAAGCATAATGTTTCTTCTTTCCTTTGTTACTCATTAACTCTTTGGATATTTGCACCTATTTTTCTAAATTTTTCTTCTATATTTTCATATCCTCTGTCAATATGTTCTAAGTTATATATTTCTGTTACACCTTCAGCAGCAGTTCCAGCTACTACTAATGCAGCTCCTGCTCTTAGGTCAGTAGAATAAACTGGTGCACCTTCTAATTTTTTTACACCTTCAAAAAATGCTGTTTTTCCTTGTGCTGTTATTTTTGCACCCATTTTATTTAATTCATCAGTATATTGGAATCTTGAATCCCAAATGCTTTCTGTTATGATGCTTGTACCATTAGCAAGTGAAAGAACTACACCCATTTGAGGTTGTAAGTCTGTTGGAAATCCAGGGTAAGGAAGAGTTTTTATGTTTGCTTTTCCAGGTCTTTTATTGCACCAAACTCTTATGCTGTCACCATTATCTTCTACATTTCCACCAATTTCTATTATTTTTGCTGTTATTGATTCTAAGTGCTTTGTGATACAATTTTTTATAAGTAAATCACCTTTTGTTGCAACAGCTGCAAGCATAAATGTCCCAGCTTCTATTTGGTCAGGAACGACAGAATATGTAGCATTTCCATGTAATTTTTCTACACCATTTACTTTTATTACATCTGTTCCTGCTCCTCTTATATCAGCTCCCATTGTATTTAAAAAGTTTGCAACATCTACTATATGAGGTTCTTTTGCAGCATTATCTATAATTGTAGTTCCTTTTGCAAGAACAGCAGAAAGCATAACATTGATTGTAGCTCCAACTGAAACAACATCCATATATATAGGGCAACCTTTTAATTTTTTTGCTTTTGCATAAATTTTTCCTTTTTCTACATTAACATCTGCACCCAATAACTCGAAACCTTTTATATGTTGATCAATAGGTCTTGCACCTAATTTACAACCACCAGGCATTCCAACTTCTATTTCACCTTTTCTACTAAGCATTGCACCGATAATATAGTAAGATGCTCTAAATTTGCTAGTTAAATCAAGGGGTGCTTTTGTTGTTGTTATGTTTGATGTATCAATTGTGATACTGTTTGGTGTATTCCAAGTAATTTTAGCACCTAATTTTTCTAATATTTCACAAGAAATTTTTATATCACTTATATTAGGTAAATTTTCTATTGTGCAAACACCGTCAATTAAAAGAGTAGCTGGTAATATTGCAACTGCTGCATTTTTTGCTCCACTGATTGTTACTTCTCCTTTAAGAGGTGTTGGTCCTTTAACTACTAATTTTTCCAATAATATTACCTCCAAAATATGTTTATTTGCTAAGTTTAAGATTAAAGTATATTATAACACTCTAACACATACTAAAATATAACACAAAGTTAAAAGTATTGCAACTATTTTTTTGCAGTAATTAGACCAGTATTATTGAAAAATTCCAATAATTTGAATTTAAATTGAATATTTTTATTAGATGTGTCTGAAACGATTGAAAATTCTTCATCTGTTAAGTTTTCATCAAGAATTTCCTTGGATTCATCAGGTACAATTCCTGAGGATACATCTACGAAACATAATGGTGGAAACATGACACACCACCAATTTTGTCCTTTGGCTTCTCCAATTTCAACTCTTAATGCATCATAAGAACCAGCAGGAAGAGATATATCACCATATGTTTTTGTAGGAAAGTCAAAGTTTCCTATATTTATATTAACATCGTAATTATAACCTTCATTATGGATTGTATCTAAAGCAACTTGCTTAAACATATCTTTATTTTTTTCTACTAATGAAATTGCTTCTTCTTTATTAGAGCAGTTATTGCAGATGGAATTCATATAATTTAATAAGCTATCCCTAACTTTATATTTTAAATCTTGATCTTCTTTAGAATCACTATTAGCAAGAACATGTAATCTAAATACACTATTAGAGATGTCAGTAGATATATATTTAGCATATGAAAATGCACAAATGCTGGTATATATAAATAGTAAGAAACTTAAAGTAATAATCATTTTAAATTTTGAGTTTTTTAACAAATTAGATAATTTTTTCATAAGTTACCTCCAATGAATTTTTAATATAACAAAATATATTTTATATAAAGTTTTTTACAAAGGAACAAATATAGTATAGGGTAGGAACAGTTTTTTGAAATTAGGAAATTAATGATACCTTTTTTGTTCCAAAAATATTCTGATATTTTAAGTATTAACAAAAAAAGAAAATTTATACATTGTTGGGAATTTTTCAAAAAGGGACTAAAAAAGCAAAAATAAGACAAATAAAATGCCTGAAAATAGGCTCTACTGTCGAATTTGAACGATGAAATATAATTGAAATATTATTGACATATTTGAAATATAATGGTAAAATTTACCAGAAGAAAACAGAAGAAAATAATGCTTTCCGTATCTAATTATGAATTTGAAAGGAATGTTTTTAATGTTAGAAAATAAAAATTCAAAAGACAAAGTATGTGCATTTTATGCAAGTGATTATCATTTTGAAATGATGACTTTACCTTATATAAGTAAGAAACTTGATGAAAGTAAAAAAGTTGTGATACTTTCAGAAAATAATTTAAATGACACAATAAATGTTTTAATGGAAAGAACTAATTTAAAAACCGATAAAAAGAATAAAATATTAAATTTGAATTGGAATAATAATGATTTAGAAAAATTTAGAATGATAAGTGAAAATGTAAAAAATCAAGAAGAAACAATAATATTTGTAAAAGGAAAAGAAAATTATATAAATAATGTTAATAAAAACATAGAAAAGTGGCTAGAAAGTAATATGAACTCAAAAGTCATTAATTGTTATGACATACAGGAAATAGGTGGAGAAATGAACAGAATATTAGAAAATTATGGGACAATATTAAGTACATCTGGAGAAAAAGATATTGAACAATTGTAAAAAAAGTGATATAACTATTGAATAATCAAAAAATTTAGTATATAAATAAAGAATTAGATAAAAATATAAATGATATATTAAATAAAATAAAGAATTAGTAATATATAATTAATGAAAGGAAGAAAAATTATGGATAAAAGATACGAAGAAATTAAATTCATATTAAAGAAATATAATCAAGAACAATTACTAAATAATTATGATAAATTAGAAGAGAATAAGCAAAAAGAATTATTACGAGAAATAGAAAATATAGATTTTGATTTAATAAATAGTTTATATGCAAACACTAAAAAAGAAATTTCAAATAACCAAGATGAAATCACTCCTATGGAATATTTAGATAAATATAAATTAAATGAAGATTATAAATATTTTGAAGGTATTGGAAAAAAGGCAATTAAAGATGGAGAACTAGCAGTAGTAACAATGGCAGGAGGACAAGGTACAAGATTAGGGCATGATGGACCAAAGGGAACATATGATATAGGATTAGATTCTCATAAATCATTATTTGAATTATTGTCTGATAGTATAAGAGAAGAAGAAAAAAAATATGATGTTACAATTCCATGGTTTATAATGACAAGTAGAGAAAATAACGAAGAAACAATAAAATTCTTTGAAAAAAATAAATTTTTTGGACATCAAAAAGACAAAAATGTATTTTTCTTCATTCAAGGTGAATTACCAATGGTTGATACAGAAGGAAAAATATTAATAGGAGAAGATGGATTAGTAAAACTTGCAGCAGATGGACATGGTGGAATTTATGAATCTCTTGTAAAAAGTGGAATGACAGAAAAAATGAGACAATTAGGAATTAAATGGGTATTCATTGGTGGAGTAGATAATTGTTTAGTAAAAATGGTAGATCCAGTATTAATGGGAGTAGCAATAGATAAAGGAGTAACTGTTGCATGTAAATCAATAGTAAAAGCTAATCCACATGAAAAAGTAGGAGTATTTTGCAAAAGAAATGGAAAACCTAATGTAATAGAATATTCAGAAATAACAGATGAAATGGCAGAAGCAACAGATAAAAATGGAGAGTTATTATATGGAGAATCACATATTCTTTGTAACTTGTTTAGCATAGATGCAATAGAAAGAATGGGAAGAGAACCATTACCATATCATGTAGCATATAAAAAAGCAAAATATATAGATGCAGATGGAAATTTAGTAGAACCAACATCACCAAATGCATATAAATTTGAAGCATTTTTATTTGATGCCTTTGGAGAAGTGGATGAAATGGCAGTATTAAGAGTAAAAAGAGAAGAAGAATTTGCACCTGTAAAAAACAGTGATTCAGCAGGTGTAGACTGTCCAAGAACAGCTAGAGAACTATATAAAAATTTTTATAAACTTTAAAAAAATTAATTGCTGATTTTTGAGAAGATGTTGGGGTTGGAGATGATTTTGGGGTCGGAGACAAAAATCATTTTTCGTTAAATTTATTTATTCAATTATTTAATTTTTAAATTTAAAATGATTTTTGTCTCCGACCCCAAAATCATCTCCAACCCCAACATCTTCTCTGACCCCAAAATTGATAAAATCATGTTTATAGGAGGAAAAAATGGAATATTTAGAGGAATACAAGAGATGGTGTGAAGGAAAAGAATTTGATGAGGAAACAAAAAAAGAATTACTAGAAATAAAAGATGATGAGAAAGAAATTGAAGATAGATTTTATAAAGAACTAGAATTTGGGACAGCAGGATTAAGAGGTGTAATAGGTGCAGGAACTAACAGAATGAATAAATATACAGTGGGAAAGGCAACACAAGGTTTAGCAAACTATATTTTAGAGCAAGGAACACAAGAAAAAGGTGTTGCTATAAGTTATGATTCAAGGAAAATGTCAAAAGAATTTAGTTTACAAACAGCATTAATTTTAAATGCAAATGGAATAAAAACATATTTGTTTGAAAATTTAAGACCTGTACCAGAACTATCTTTTGCTGTTAGAGAATTAAATTGTACAGCAGGTATAATGATAACAGCGAGTCATAATCCACCAAAATATAATGGATATAAGGTTTATTGGGATGATGGAGCACAAATAGTAGCTCCAAGAGATAAAGAAATTATAGAAAAAGTTAGAAATGTAACAGACTATTCTGAAATAAAAGAAATAACTAAAAAAGAAGCAGAAGAAAAAGGGTTATTCAAAATTGTTGGAACAGAAATGGATGATAAATATATTGCGAAATTAAAAAGTTTAATACTAAATCCTGAAATAGTAAAAAAACAAGGAGAAAATCTAAAAGTAGTATATACACCTTTACATGGTACAGGAAATACAATAGCAGAGAGACTATTGAGAGAAATTGGTATTAAAAACTTATATGTTGTACCTGAACAAAAAGAACCAGATGGGAACTTCCCAACTGTCGATTATCCAAACCCAGAAGATCCAAAAGCATTTAAATTAGCTTTAGAATTAGCAAAAAAAGTCGATGCTGATGTTGTATTAGCAACAGACCCAGATGCTGATAGGTTAGGAATATTTGCTAAGGATTCCAAAACAGGAGAATGTAAAAATTATACAGGAAACATGTCTGCATTATTAATTGCAGAATATAGAATTTCACAAATGCAAGAAAAAGAAATGTTACCACAAGATGGTATGATGATAAAAACAATAGTATCATCTAATTTAACAGATGCAATAGCTAATAATTACGGATTACATCTATATGAAGTATTAACAGGATTTAAAAATATAGGTGCAATAATGAGAAAAGAAGAAGAATGTAATGGTAAAAAATATGTATTTGGATTCGAGGAAAGTTATGGTTGTTTAATAGGTGACTATGCAAGAGATAAAGATGGAATTGCAGCAGTAATGGCACTTTGCGAAGCTGCTTGTTACTATAAGGAAAAAGGTTTTACTTTATGGGATCAAATGATAAATATATATGAAAAATATGGTTATTACAAAGAAACACAAGTTGCAATAGTAAGAGAAGGAAGCCAAGGTGCAAAAGAAATAGAAAATATGATGACATCAACAAGAAATAAAGATGTAGAAAAAATAGGAAATTATAAAGTTTTAAAATTTAAAGATATATACAAAGATTATGTTAAAGATATGGTAACGGGAGAAATAACAAAAAGTGGACTTCCAAAATCAAATGTATTGTATTATGAATTAGAAGATAATAGTTGGTGTTGTGTAAGACCATCAGGAACAGAGCCAAAAATAAAATTATATATGGGAATAAAAGCAGATACAGAAAAAGAAGCAGATAGAAAATTAGAGGAATTAAAAGAAGCAATGGTAGAAGTTGTGACTAAATAAGTATAAATAGAGAATGTAATTAATAATAATTAATTGGAAGCATATAATTATGTAATATTACCATTATTATATAAAAAACTAAAAAAATTTATACATTAATTTTGATAAGCTAAAAAAAGAAGGAGCGACTTTGAATTTTCAAAGTTTGCTCTTTCTTTAGAATTGTATTTTAGTATAGTGTTTTTCTATATTTTGAGTTTTAAAGAAGTATTACTCATAGTATATTCTTAATCTTCTATTTTTTATTTTTCTTCTAACAACCAATCTATTACATTTTTATGAATTATACCATTTTGTGAAAAATCAAATTTATCCATTGTTAGAACATATTTAGGATAGTTATCTGCGATGTTTTTAAATGCTCCAAATTCTCTTTCAATAACAGAATCATCTGCTAAAATGTATGCTACTTGAATATAAATCTTTTCTTTAAATCTTGTTGCTATAAAGTCTATTTCTCCGTTTTCTAAATTTCCGACTTTGACATCATAACTTCTAGATAATAATTCATTATATACAATATTTTCTAAATATGCTCCTAATTGTGGTCTTTTTCCAATATTCATTATTTGTCCAAAGCCTAAATCTGTTAAATAATATTTGTATTTTCCATTTAATATTTTTTTTCCTCTAACATCATATCTATCAGCCTTATTTATTATCATAGCTTTTGACATATATTCTAAATAATTGTATAGTGTTATTTTTGAAACTTCTCTATTATCTTTGTTTGCAAAATAATTTGATAAACTTTCTGCTGAAAAATTTTGAGATGGTGTTGTAACTATATATTCTACTATTCTATTAAATAAATCTAAATCTTTTATGTTAAATCTGGCTATAATATCTTTTACTAATATAGAATTATAGATGTCTGATAAATAAGTTCTTGTCTGAATTTGATCTGTCATCATGAATCTTTGTGGCATTCCTCCCCAAGTTATATAGTCATCAAATAATTCTTCTATATCTTTTCTATCTGTTATATTTTTTAATTCACATACTTCTTTAAAAGTAAAAGGATAAGTTTTGAAACTTACATATCTTCCTGCTATATGTGTAGCAAGTTCACCGGAAAGTAAATCACTATTAGAACCTGTAATAAATATGGATACATTTTTAGATGCTTTAAATGAATTTATTGCTTTTTCCCAGTGTTCAACATTTTGAATTTCATCAAATAATAAGTAGTATTTGTCTTTGTTTATTATTTTTTCTTTAATGTAATTGTGTAAATCCATATCATTTTTTATAAAAGCATAATCTTCATATTCAAAGTTTATATATATTATTTGTGATTCTAGTATTCCTCTTGCCTTTAATTCGTCTATTATTTGTAATAATATAACTGATTTGCCACATCTTCTAACACCCATTATAACTTTTATCAAATCTTGATCATAAAATGGTCTAATTTTAGATAAATATTTTTCACGAATAATCATAAATTTTCTCCTATTTGTTTATTTTATTCTATTATATAATAATTATCCTTCTGTGTCAATAATTTTGTTTAGCATACTAAACAAAATTACAATTTATCATATTTTTGTTTAGTTGATTATATTATAAAAACTCCTGTTTACAAATCTTTTTGTAATGATTATATGTATTCTTAATCTTAATATACATTTTTTAAACATTTTACTATATAAATTTTAAGTACTATCTATTATTTCATATTATTGTCAATTTTCCAATCATTCAAATTAGCAAATCATTATAAAAGGAGGAAAAAATGGAATATTTAGAGGAATACAAGAGATGGTGTGAAGGAAAAGAATTTGATGAGGAAACAAAAAAAGAATTACTAGAAATAAAAGATGATGAGAAAGAAATTGAAGATAGATTTTATAAAGAACTAGAATTTGGGACAGCAGGATTAAGAGGTGTAATAGGTGCAGGAACTAACAGAATGAATAAATATACAGTGGGAAAGGCAACACAAGGTTTAGCAAACTATATTTTAGAGCAAGGAACACAAGAAAAAGGTGTTGCTATAAGTTATGATTCAAGAAAAATGTCAAAAGAATTTAGTTTACAAATTGTATTAATTTTAAATGCAAGATAGTGTAAAGTAAAGTACATAAGTTTTGTTACTAGTAACTTACACACTTTATTTTACACTATCTTTTATCTTGAAAGGAAGTATTTAATAAAAAATAAAATACTTTCTTTATCTCGTTTGTTCAATTTTTTAAAGTCATTATCGTATATGGAAATAGATTTTTTAGTATTTTCATCTAATAAGTCATATAAAATAACATCAGGTGTAATTTTATAAGCATTGCATAACTTTAATAAAGTATCAATACTTCCCTTTGATAAACCACGTTCTATTTGACTAATATGTCTAGGTTCTAATCCTGTTAATTCTGATACTTGGTTTTGTGTTAAGTTATTTTTTAATCTATATTCTTGACATACTTTACCAATATGCCTGTTTATATCTGATTTTTCCATATAAATCCCTACTTTCTACAATATACTATAATCTTTTATATGATTTTTGGGAATGATTTTATATTTGAATAAACTCAAAAACAAAACGATAAAAATCGTAAAAAATATTTACAACTAAAATCTTTATGTTAAAATATAAATGATAAATATTATATTTAATGGGAATAAGCATAGTAAAAAAAGAATATGGATAAACTTATGAAAAAATAGATAATATCTATAGTAAATTACATACGATTAGGGGGGATTTAAAAAAATGGATAAAAATAATTTTAAACAAGCCAAAGGTATTACATTAATTTCACTAGTAATAACAATATTGGTGTTGCTAATATTAGCAGGAGTAAGTATAATAATGCTGACAGGAGATAATGGAATAATAACAAATGTAGGAAAAGCAAAAGAACAAACTACAATAGAAGGAACAAAAGAAAAAGTAAAAATGGAAGTAATGGGAAGTTTTGATCAATTAGGAAAATTTAATATGAAGATTTTAAAAGAAAATCTAATTAATAACTTAAATTTGTCAAATGAAAAAATTTTAGATATAGAAGATGGGAGTATAAAAATATCAATAGATAATATTGAGCTAATTATAGATAAAAACGGAGAAATATTGGAAAGTATTAAGCCTGGAGAAGTTGCTACAGAAACAAATGCCGTATATATTTCCAAAAATAAAAAGGCAATAATTCCTAAAGGATTTAAAGTATCAGCAAAAGAAGGAGAATATAATATAGATAATGGACTAGTTATAATAGGCGATGATGGAAGTGAATTTGTATGGATTCCAGTAAATGAAAAATTAGAAAAAATTGAAGGAACTAAAGATGAATATGTAGAACCAGAAAGTTTTAGGAAAATAGAAAATCAAATATATAAATATGGAGGATTTTATGTAGGAAGATATGAAGCAAGTGTTATTAATCAAAATGATATAGAACATGTTGTTACCCAAAAAGGAAAATGGCCAAAAGTGAGTATAACTAAGAGTGAAGCGAAGAAACTTTCTAATGAATATATATCAAATCAGTATGTTCAATCCAATTTAATATATGGATTAGAGTGGGATAGAATTTTAAATTTACTTGTAAAGCAAGGAATATTAAATAATGATGATTTAACAAATTCAATGAAGTTTGGTAATTTTATTAATTCAACATTTCAATTCTTTGGAAATTATAAAGTATATGAAAATTGGAATATGATTGAAGAGAAGGAATCAAATACGAAAAACGAGAAATTAGCATCAAATATAGAAGGTAATGGATATTTAATTCAAACAGGACAAACAGAATATTCAAAATTATATAACATATATGATTTAGCTGGAAATGTTGGAGAATGGACAATGGAAGGTTTTAGAAATGGAATAAATAGTAATATTTATAGAGGAGGATATTGTTTAGTTAATGGTAATAACGAAGGTATTAAGTATAGAAATCAAGGAGTAAAAGATAATTGGAAAAATGAAATGATTGGTTTTAGAATTTGTTTATATTTAAAATAAAAAAGAAAAATATTATAAAGTAGAAAACATAAAAGAGTGGATATAGTTTATTCAACAATATCCACTCTTTATGCTAAGTTATGTTTTATGAGAATATTATAAATAAAGATTGCTTTATTGATATGTAATATTATTAAATAGTTATATTAAAATTTTAAACTTTATCAATTTTCCAATCATCTAAATTTCTTTGAATAGCTCCAAATAGATTAGCTCTAATCATGGGAATATTTTTAGATAAAGAAAAAATTAGATTTTTCATATCTTCTCTTTTAGAAGTACCATCCATCGGGCAAACTTTTGCCATTACAGAAATTTCATTTCGTTTAATATATCTTTTAATTTCCTTTTCAGGAGTATAAACTAAAGGTCTTATAAGAGTTACTTTTGACCTATCCATATAACTTACAGGCGAGAATGTTCCAATATTTCCAGCATAAAGTAAATTAAGTAAAAAAGTTTCAAGAACATCATCTTGATTATGACCTAATGCAATTTTATTACAACCTTCACGATTAGCAATAGAATTAATTACACCTCTACGAAGATTTGCACATAAGGAACAAGGATTTTTTTCCTTTCTTATATCAAAAACAATTTCTTTAGCATTACTTTTTTCAATAAATAAAGGAACATCAATTTTATTACAAATATCTTCTAAAAAACTAGTATCAAAAAATTCAAAACCAGGATTTACACTAACAGCGATAATATCAAACTTTTTAGGATAGAATATTTGTAAATTCTTAAAAGCATGTAGCATGGTAATAGAATCTTTTCCTCCAGAAAGACATACAGCAATTTTATCTCCTTCTTCAATCATTTTATATTCTTCAATAGCTTTTCTCATATGACTTAAAATTCTTTGCATAAAAATAATTCCTTTCAAATAATTTTAGATAATTATATCATTTATGTCAATAGTGACAAATAGACTTTACAAATTCTAAAAAACTTGATATCATATTAACATAAAACTAAGTAATAATCACATAGTTTATATGTGAGAATGGAGGTCTAAAAATGAATGAATCTTTTATCAAAAGGAAAAATCGGCAGGTTGGAATAGCAGAGTGTATCATAGAAGGAAAAAGCATAAAAGCAGCTGGAGAAGAATATGGGATCTCTGCTACTACTGCTAAGAGAGACTTGGTTCAACTATATCATGATGGCTATGGTATAGATCAAGAGCAAATAAAGCACAATAAAAAAGTGGCTTTAATGGCTTTGAAGATAATAGAAGATAGGAAGAGATAATTTATTTGAATATGCGATTTGAAATAGATGTTATATTTTGAATCGTGTATTTTTTAGTTGACAATTTTTAAAAACAATAGTATATTTATTTAGAGTTAAATATGTGCTTATAGCTCAGCAGGATAGAGCAGTCGCCTCCTAAGCGGCCGATGGGGGTTCGAGTCCCTCTGGGCACACCAAATGTAAAATGGTAATTTGTATAAAATATTGAGATATGTAATTATATTAAAAATAAAGTAAATAGCTACAATAATTATAATATGAAAATAGAAAGACAAAAACATTAAAAAGAGGAATAATATGCAAGAAAAATTTATGAAAGAAGCATTAAAAGAAGCCAAAAAAGCATATGAAAAATTAGAAGTACCCGTAGGATGTGTAATAGTAAAAGACGGAAAAATAATAGCAAGAGGACACAATTTAAAAGAAACAAAAAAAGATACAACAAAACATGCAGAAATAATAACTATTCAAAAGGCAAGTAAGAAATTAGATTCATGGAGGTTATTAGATTGCGAAATGTATGTAACATTAGAGCCGTGTTCAATGTGTGCAGGAGCAATTATAAATTCTAGAATAAAAAAATTATACATAGGTACACAAGACTCAAAAACAGGAGCAGTAGGTTCTGTTTATAACTTATTTTCTGATTATACATTTAATCATAATGTTGAAGTAGAAAAAGATATATTAAAAGATGAATGTGAAGAAATGTTAAAAAAGTTTTTTAAAGAATTGCGAAATATTAAAAAACAAAAAATCAAAGAAGAAAAATAATTTATAAAAATTATTTTGGAGGAAACAATGTTAAATAAGTTAAAGCAATTTACAAGGACGAAAGAATTTCATTTAAGTATGATAATATTAATAATAGCAATAATTATATTTACAGTGGGAATAATAGTTTTAAGATATAATGTAGAAGGCGAAACTAATATGCCATTTGAATTATCTAAAATAGCAATAATTAGTTCTCAAGAAGGAGTAGACAAAGAAACACAAGATTCAAAATGGGCTTTTGACATATATCAGGCAAATGATATATACTTATACATAAGTAAAAATGATAAATATTCAAAACAAGAAATGATAAGAGAAATTACAATTGATAATTTTAAAATAGAAAAACAAAATAATGAAAATATAGGAAATATAAAAATATATAAACCAGATGCACAAAATGAAAATACAATTTTTAAAAATAAAGAAGAAAACATTGTAGAAAGTATTCAATATACAGGAGCAGTTGAGTCTAATATAAAAAATATGCAAATATCAAATCAAGGTGGAATAATAGTATTTAGATGTTCAAACAACAATATAGCAGAATACAAATCAAATGAAGAAGAAATAAATCATAATCAACTATTAAAAAAAGCAGGAATTACACAAGAAAAATTAAAGATGAAATTAACATTTGATTTAACAATTACAATGGAAGAAGGAAAGAAGTACAAAACTACAATTGATTTAGAAATGCCACAAGCAAATATTATAGAAGATGGAATAACTGTAGCAGAAATTACAGATTTAAGCAATGTTATTTTTAAAAGAGAAAAAAATTAATTTAATACTTGATTAAATACAAAAATCATTATATAATACAAATGGTATGATATTTAATCTTTGTATGGAGAGTAGACCAATAAAGACCTATGAACCTTGTCAGGTCCGGAAGGAAGCAGCAATAAGTAGATATCTTTATGTGGAATACTTTCCATAGAGAGATTGATTATCAGCCATTTTTTAGGTATATAAAGGATGTGAGAAAGATGGGGTACACAGCTCTTTATAGAAAATTTAGACCTATAAATTTTTCAGAAATGGTAGGTCAAGAACATATAACGAGAACTTTAAAAAATCAAATAATATCAAATAGAGTTGGACATGCATATTTATTTAATGGTGGAAGAGGTACAGGAAAAACTTCTGCTGCTAAAATATTAGCAAGAGCTATAAATTGTCTAAATCCAAAAGATGGAGAACCTTGTAATGAATGTGAAATATGTAAAGGTGCAATATCAGGTTCATTAACAGATATAGTAGAAATGGATGCGGCATCAAACAATAGTGTTGAAGATATAAGAAGTATCAGAGAAGAAGTTAACTTTTTACCAACAAAAGCTAAATATAGAGTATATATAATAGATGAGGTGCATATGCTTTCAACAGGTGCTTTTAATGCCTTATTAAAGACCTTAGAAGAACCACCTGAACATGTGAAATTTATTTTAGCTACTACTGAACCTCAAAAACTTCCAGCGACAATTTTGTCAAGATGTCAAAGATTTGATTTTAAAAGAATATCTAATGAAGATATAATAAAGAGACTAAAAATTGTATGTAATGAAAGTAATATAGAAATATCAGAAGGAGCTTTAAATATCATTGCAACTTTATCAGAAGGAGCAATGAGAGATGCTTTATCAATATTAGAAAGATGTGTGCAAGATGGAGAAAATAAAATCGATGAAGATAAAATAAAAGATTTAGTAGGAATTCCTAAAATTACATTTGTACATGATATAACAAAAGCAATTATCGAATATAATATAGATGATGCATTAAAAAATGTAAATAAAGTTTTAGATGATGGAAAAGATATAACTAATTTATTATGGGAAATAGTAAAATATATAAAAGATATGTTAGTATATAAGGCTTGTAATAAATTAGAGTTATATAGTGAAGAAGAAATTAAAGATATACAACAACTTTCAAAAAATGTTTCAAAAGAGAGATTAATAAGTTTAGTATATGAACTATCAGAATTAGAAAATAACATTAAATGGTCAACACAAAAAACAATAATGTTTCAAGCTGGAATAATAAAATTGTGTAATAGATTAGAAAGTAATACAGGTTCTTTAGAAGAAAGAATTGAAAAAATAGAAAAATATTTAAAATCAGGAAATGTGGTACAAAGACAAGTTACACAAAATCCAAGTGCTAATACTTATACAAATTCAAGTGCTTATGCAAAAGTTGAAACAAATGTAACTGCTAATATACAACCAAAAAAACCAACAAATATTAATAGAACACAAACTGTAAATCAATCTAATCAAACATTAAAAAATAAGTGTTCAAATAATCCAGAAGAATATTGGCCACAAATATTAAATGAGTTAAAACAAAATGGAAAAATCGTGTTATATACAAATTTAGTAAATACAAAAGCAACACAAATAAATGATATGACAGTAGGAATAGAATTTCCAAGAGGATTAACTTCTTTTGGAAGAACAATTTTAGAAAAACAAGAAAATATAAAAGAATTAACAAATATGGTATCAATGGCTTCAGGAAAAACAATGCAAGTAAAATATATAACAAATGCACAAGAAAATAAAAATCAATTTAATAGAGAAGAAAATATACAAAACTTTGCAAATGAATCAGATATACCATTTAATATAATTTAGAAAAATTAAGGAGGAATTTTATTATGGCAAAAAGAGGAGGATTCCCAGGAATGGGCGGATTCGGAGGAATGAATATAAACAATTTAATGAAAGAAGCAAAAAAGATGCAAGCAGATATGGAAAAATCACAAGCAGAATTAGCTACAAAAGAATTTGATGCAACAGCAGGTGGTGGGGCAATAAGTGTAAAAGTAACAGGTGAAAAAGTAATAAAAGAAATAAAAATACAAAAAGATGTAGTAGACCCAGACGATGTTGAAATGCTTGAAGATTTAATATTAACTTGTGTAAATGAAGCATTAAGAAAAGTAGATAGCGCTCAAGCAGCTCAATTAGGAAAATTTAATATTCCAGGCCTAATGTAAAATTAGCAATTATTTTACTTTTTATAAATTGTTTGCTATGATATAGTAAAAGAAAATAATAGAAAATAAGAAACATATTAAATTATTAAAAGCAAGAATAATTTAATATGTTTGTATTATTTAGAAAGGGTAAAATCATGTCATTATATTCACCATCAATAGAAAAATTAATAGAAAGTTTTGAAAGATTACCAAGTATAGGACACAAAACAGCAGCAAGACTTGCATTCTATATGCTAAACTGTTCTGAAGAAGAAACAAATGAATTTGTAAATTCAATATTATCAGCGAAAAAGAACTTAAAATATTGTAGTAAGTGTTATAATATTTCAGACACAGACCCTTGTCCAATATGTAGCAATACCAAAAGAGATGAATCATCAATTTGTGTAGTAGAAGATGTTAGAGATATTATAGCTATGGAAAAAACACACGAATTTAAAGGTGTATATCATGTTTTACATGGATCAATATCTCCAATGAATGGTATAGGCCCAGATGATATAAAAATAAAAGAATTATTAGCTAGACTTATGGATGGAAAAGTTAAGGAAGTAATTTTGGCAACAAACCCTAGGGTTGAGGGTGAGGCAACTGCGATGTACCTATCTAAATTGATAAAGCCATTAGGAATAAAAGTAACAAGAATAGCACATGGAATTCCTGTTGGAGGAGACTTAGAATATACTGACGAAATCACTTTGACAAAAGCGTTAGAGGGAAGAAGAGAGATTTAAATTTTATAGAACTGTTCTTAAAAGTAGAGATATTTTTAAGAGCAGTTTTTATTGTATATCAAAAATAATCTTTTATCTTGACTATATATAGGATTTTTCCGTATACAACAAGTAAAAGTGATATAAAAAAACTAAACTTGCGAGAAGAAGGAAAGAATCTCTTTTTTCTCGCAAGTTTAATATATAGTTAGTATTTAATTTTATTTTAATAAAATATCACAAATATCCCTAGTAGAATTAATATTAGCCAAAAGTTTAGTATTTTGTTTCATTTCTTTAAGTTTAGTAGGAGATTCAAATAAATTTTTTAAAACCTCATTAACATCATCATCTTTTCTAATCCAAATTGCAATATTTTTACTTTCCAAAAATTCAGCATTTTCTACTTCTTGACCAGGAATAGGGTTGATTATAATCATTGGCAATCTTGATGCCAAACTTTCAGTAGTAGTCATACCACCTGGTTTTGTAACTACTAAATCAGAAATGCTCATCAATTCAGGAACTTTATTAGTAAACTCTAATACTTTTACGTTTTCCTCACAGTTATTTTCTCTAACAATATTTTCAAACGCCAATTTCATTTTTTCATTTTTACCAGCAATTCCAATCACTTGAAAATCTCTAGATTTAGCGAATTTAGAAAACTCTTCAAAAATTTCAACAGTTCTAGTTTTTCCTAGTCCAAATTCTCCACCGCCAAAAAATAAAATATTAAATTTATTATCTTTTAACTCAAAATTTTTAAGAACATCATTTCTATCATACTTGCAAAGGAATTTATTAGAAAGAGGAATTCCAGTAACAAATATTTTATTTTCTTCTATATTTTGAGAAAGAAGATATGATTTCATTTTATCATGGGCTACAAAGAAATAGTCAGTATAATCAGAGCCAACTAACCATTGACTATGAGGTGCAAAATCTGTTAAAATTGTAGCTATTTTTGCATTTATTTTTCTTTTTCTTTTTAAATAACTACACATTTGACTACCAAAAGGATGTGTAGAAATAATTAAATCAGGTTGTTTTTCTCGTAAAAGGCGAAGTAATTTAATTGCCATTATTTTATTAGACCTTGAACTAATATGTGCAAGAGGACCTTTCTGGGAATCATTATATATTTTTCCCCAAGCCCAAGGCATTTTTTTTGCCATTTCCCTATAAGCGGCAGTAGTCATTTTTTCTATTGCTTTATTAACATATTTCATACAGTCTATTAATTCGACTTCAATGTTTTTATCTTTATAATTATTCAAAATACATTCATTAATTGATTCGGCAGCTTTCAAGTGTCCTCCTCCATATGAAGCATAAAAAATTAAAATTTTCATATAAAATTCCGTTCCTTTCTGGATTTTTTAACATTTTACCATAAAAATTATAAAAATTCAAAAATTGGAATAAAAATCATAAAAAAATACAAACTAATATAGAATATTAAATTTATAAAAATTTATAATAAAAAAGAAATTTTGCAAAAAATTTTAAATTTAAATTATGTTAAAAATTGCAAAATAATTTTTTTATTAAAATTTGTGCTATATGCAGAGAAATAAAGCAAGGAGGGAATTATATTAAAGATGAAAGAAATATTAAAAACGATGATGATTTTCATTTTACTTATAGCAATATTAGGAACTTTAATATATATATGTCAAGAAAATGTCAATCCAAACATTTCATATGCAGCATCATCAAATACATCAGATATTCAACTAATGGCAAGAGCTATTAATGGAGAAGCAAGAGGTGAGCCATACGAGGGACAAGTTGCTGTTGGAGCAGTAATATTAAACAGGGTAAAAAGTTCGCAATTTCCAAATACAATAGCAGGTGTAATATATCAAAAAGGTGCATTTACAGCAGTAGCAGATGGTCAAATAAATCAACCAATAGATAGTAATTCAACAGTATATAAAGCTGCTAGAGATGCAATGAATGGTTGGGACCCAACAGGAGGATGTATATATTATTTTAATCCAAACACTGCTACAAACAAGTGGATCTGGTCAAGACCATTAGTGAAAGTTATAGGAAAACATAGATTTTGTAAGTAAAATTATAGCAAAATTAATATATGATAAAGGTACCATTAAACCAAAATTTTTAGAGTAAAAATAAAATAATTAATGGAGAAAGGTAAGTATAGTATATTAAATTTTAAAAATAAATGTAAAACAATAAATATAAAACAATAAATATGAAATAGTAAATCTCAAGTTTTAAATTTTATTATATTATACAAGGAAAGATTTTGAATAAATTAGAAGATTGGAAAAATAGATTAAAAAAAGGACATATGTTAAGTATAATATGTGTATTATTAATAGTAGTTGCTATATTAGGAGCAATTATATACAAAAAGCAAAGAGAATATAGACAAGCTTCAGAAAATTCATATAATATGGCATTTTACGAATTAGTAGATTATGTTCAAAATGTTGAAGCTTATTTAGCCAAGTCAATGATATCAACTACATCTGAACATGGAGCAGAGACATTAACTAATCTTTGGAGGGAAGCAAATTTAGCTCAAAGTTATCTTAGTATGTTACCAATAGAAAGCCAAGAATTAGAAAATACAGAAAAATTTTTAAATCAAGTAAGTGATTACAGTTATTCATTATCAAGAAAAAATATATATAATGAAAATTTAACAGATGATGAATTGGCAAATTTAGAAGAATTACATGGGTACAGTGTTGAATTAGAAAATACTTTAAATCAATTATCAGAAGATTTAAATACAGGAAGATTCAAATGGGGAGAATTAACTAAAAAAGGAACAGTAGCATTTGCACAACAAGTTGATAATGTATCAAAAGAAAGTTTTTCAAATTTAGAAGAAAATTTTCATCAATATAGTGGATTGATTTATGATGGTGCTTTTTCAGAACATTTAACAAGTAATGAAAAAAAGGGATTAACAGGAGATGACATTGATGAAGAAAGAGCAAAACAAATAGCACAAGAATTTGTAGGAAATGATAATATAAAAGAAATATCAAATTTAGGATTTTCAGAAAATGCTACAATACCAGCATATGACTTTTCAATAAAAAACAACAATGATGAAAATGTAAATATTTCAATTTCTAAAAAAGGTGGACATATTATATATATGAACACTAATAGAGAAGTTAGTTCAGAAATAATTTCAAGTGAAGATGCAAATAAAAAAGGAATAGAATTTTTAGAGCAAAAAGGTTTTAAAAATATGAAGGAAACATATTTCTTAAAACAAGAAGGTGTAATGACAATCAATTATGCATATTCTCAAGAAGGAGTAATTGCTTATCCTGATTTAATTAAGGTTAAAGTGGCATTAGACAATGGAGAGGTATTGGGAATAGAAACAACAGGGTACTTGAATAATCATACTCAAAGAGATGTAAGTAATATAAAAATTTCAAGAGAAGAAGCTAAGAAAAACTTAAATAAAAACTTAGAAATTCAAAGTGAAGGAATGGCAATAATTCCAACAGAGTGGAAAACGGAACTTTTATGTTATGAGTTTAAGGGAAAAGTTGATGACAGAGAGTTTTTAGTATATATAAATGCTGAAAATGGTAGAGAGGAAGATATTTTGATAATAACTAATACTCCTAATGGAACTTTGGCAATGTAGAGTGAGACTATCTGAATTGACTTTATTGGGAATAACAAATAACTTAAAAAAATTAATAGAAGTAAAAAAAGATATGGAGAGACTTTAATAAAATAGAGAAATATATAAAGGATAGTAGTAAAATAATAGATTTTATTACTATCTTTTGGGATATATCAGTAATAGATTAAATAAAAGACAACATTTTAGAAATATTTTACTATCTTGTCTTGAATTAATATTGCTTAAAGTATATAATTTATTTATTCAATATGCATTAAATTTATTTTTAATTTTTAATTTAGTATATTAGAATAAAAACTTTAGATAAGGTGAAAATATAATAAAATATATAAATTGTGAAAGAATTTTTATTTTATTATTTTTTACATAAAAACAAATGAAAGGAACTATAAAAATGAGAAAATTTAAGAAAAATTCTACTAATGGTATTACTTTAATTTCCTTAGTTATAACAATTATAGTTTTGTTAATATTAGCAGGTGTAAGTATAGCGATGCTGACAGGAGATAATGGAATAATAACACAGGTAAAACAGGCAAAAGAGAAGACAGAGGAAGCAAAAAGAAAAGAAGAACAAGATTTAGAAAATCTGCTAAATAGAATAACAAGTGAAGTACCGTCAGAAGAAGGATATAATGAAAGTAAAAACGTAAATAGCCCAAAAGTAACAATAGGAATGATACCAATAAAATATAATGGAACAGATTGGGTAGTATGTTCTAAAGATGATCCAGAATGGTATAGTTATGATGATACAAAAAAATGGGCAAATATCATGTTAAGTGATGGAAAATATAAAGAAGGAAAAGTCCAAGAAGGACAAGTAGTAAAAGAAAATGAACTAGGAAGTATGTACGTATGGATACCAAGATATGCATATCGAATAGCAGGAGAGAAAAATATAGAAGTAAATTTCTTAAAAGGAAATACAAATAAAGATAAAAATGGAAAAGAATATTCAGCAAATGAAAGTGTAGACACAAAAACAACACCAATAGTACATCCAGCATTTAGTTTAGGAGGAGGACAACTAAGTGGAATATGGGTAGCAAAATTTGAGGCGAGTGGAACCAATAAAGATGGACAAGCAGTAGGGAATGGGAGTAGTACATCATCAGCACAACAATATGTACCAGATGAAACAACAATATCAAAAAGTTTACCCAATAAAATAAGTTGGAGATATATAAGCGTAGGCGAAAGCCAAAAAAGAAGCATGGATATAGCAGGAGCACAAAAAGAAAAATATGGATTAAATTATGCGAATAGCCATTTAATAAAAAATAGAGAATGGGGGGCAGTAGCATATTTATGTTATAGCCAATATGGAAGTGTACCAAAAATAAATGGGGCAGGAACACTAGTATCAGGAAGTCATTGGTATGATTTATATACAGGCCAAGGACCTAAGTCAGCATCAGACGAAGGATATTATACTAGAACAGATGATACTCACAATTACAATACACCAAATGGAGTACTAGCAAGTACCACAGGAAATGTAACAGGAATATATGATATGAGTGGAGGAAACTGGGAAAGAGTTGCTGGATATTTAGATAATGGAAATGGAAATTTAAATGATTATGGAAAAAGTGCAGATGGAAGTGTAAAATATTTTGAAAATGGAAAAATAAATCCAACATATGAAAGCTTATGGGATAAATATGAAGTAAGTGAAGAAGAAAAAACGAATAAAATTTCACTTGGAGATGGAACAACATTAACACAATCTGAATTATGGGATTGGAATAAAAGAGAAGAAAAACATCATGAAGCAAGAAGAAGAATAACAGAGGCAAATTACAATAATATGTCAAAACATAAAGGAATAGGAGTAAATGAAGTGTCAACATCATTCTCATTCTATGCGCCATACACGCCAGGTACAGAAAATAATTCACAACCATGGGGATGGTTTAAAACAGCACAAGAAGCAGTAAAAGGAACACAAAATTATGCTAGAGCATGGGACAATGATTATGTACTTATTGGACATAGCGCGTATCCGTTCGTGGTACGCGGGGGCGGTTGCAATAGTGGTTCCGGTGCAGGCGTGCTCGGTTCGAACGTTACTAATGTCAATGCGGGCAACCACATCGGGTTCCGTTCAGTGCTTGTCGTGTAGCACTTTGAATGTGACTTAAAACTTAATTTCCTTTTATTCGGTGTAAATGGGACTGTAAGAAATTTTGTGTAAACTATAAAATACCTTTTATGATATAATATAAAATATATCAAGGAGGTATTTTTCTATGGAAGAAAAAGAAAGAAATGTAACAGAAGAAGAAGCAATGAACAAATTAGTAAAAGAAATACTAAAAAATGGAGATGTAAAAACAGTTTTTGATGTGGAAAGTAAATTAAAGAAATCATTTGGGAAAATAATACAAAGTATGTTAGAAGCAGAAATGGAAGAACAATTAGGACATAAGAAGTATGAATATACGGAAGAAAACAAAGAAAATTACAGAAATGGTAAAACAAAGAAAAAAGTAAAAAGCAATTTGGGAGAAATTGAATTAGAAATTCCAAGAGATAGAAAAGGAGAATTTGAACCAGTAA
>USFW01000026.1 GCA_900553985.1 uncultured Clostridium sp. | reverse complement strand
GTGAGCATTCCTCATTCGAAAGCCTAACCAATTCTAATCTTCATTTCAATCGAACATCCAAAATTTAAAAAAGTCATAATTATCACCCAGTTCCAGCTTCTCTATAATAAAAAATATTATTCTGTAACGAGACACGACATCTGGTAATTTAAAATATTTTAAGTATGTCGATTATAAAATAAAAGGAGGTAACGATATGCCAAGTAATAATAATAGATTAGGAAGAATTGATGAAGAATATAGGAAAGAACTTAGCCAAATTATAGGTTATGAATTAAAAAATCCAAATGTAACAGGTCTAATTAGTGTTACAAAAGTAAAAGTAACAAATGACTTGAAATTTGCAAAAGTATATGTTAGCATTTTAAATTCTAAAAATATAAAAGATACTTTAGCAGGATTAAAAAAATCAGCAGGTTTCATAAGAACAGAATTAGCTAAAAGAGTTAATTTAAGAAATACTCCTGAATTAATATTTGAATTAGATGATTCAATAGAATATGGTGCAAAAATAGATACAATATTAAAAGAAATATTACCAAAAAAAGAAGATTAATCAATATAAATTAAAAATTGATTAAAAAAATATATTATACGAGGGAAAAAAGGCTTGAATAATATCTAAAATTTATAAATTATTCATTCTGATTTGTGCCTTAAAAGGAAGGAATGATAGAAAAAATGACAATCGACAATATTTTTGAAGAAATAGAAAAAGCAAATAAAATAGTAGTATTAACACATGAAACACCAGACGGAGATGCAATAGGAAGTCTACTTGCTATGAAATTAGTTCTAGAAAAATTAGGAAAAACTGTTGATGCAATAATTACTGAAATTCCATCAACTTTTAAATTTTTACCAGGAGCAGAACAAGTAAAATCAAAAAGTAATGTTGAACAATACGATTTAGCAATCACATTAGATTGTGCAGTTTTAAAAAGGGCAGATGGAAAAGAATACTTCGAAAAAGCTAAAAAAACAATAGTTATAGACCATCATGGAAGCAATACTATGTATGGAGATATAAACTATGTAAATCCAGTAGCACCAGCATGTTGTGAAGTTTTAGCAGGAATGTTAGAATATAAGGAAATAGATATTGATGTAAATATTGGTACATGTATTTTAGCAGGAATAATAACTGATACAGGTGGATTCAAATATTCTAGTGTAACAGCTGAAACATTTGAATTTACAGCTGAATTAATAAGTAAAGGTGTAAATGTATCAGAAATTTATACGAAAGTATTAGAAACAAAAACAAAAGCAAACTTTGAATTATCAAAAAGAGCAACTGATAGGCTAGAATTCTTGCAAGATGGAAAAGTTGCATTTACATATATAACAGCAGATGATATGAATGACGTAAATGCACAAATGGGAGATCATGAAGGAATTGTAGAAATCGGAAGAGGAGTAGAAGGAGTAGAAGTTTCCATATTTATAAGAGAAAATGACGAAAGAAATGCTTATAAAGTATCATTAAGAGCAAATAGTAATTCTAAAGTTAATGTTTCTGATGTTTGCTATATGTTTGGCGGTGGAGGTCATCAAAAAGCAGCTGGAGCATTAATTCAAGGAAATAGAGAAGAAGTTAAAGAAAAAATTATTAAAGAAGTAGTAAAACATCTAAATAAGAAATAATAATAAGTAAAATTCAAAGATAATAGCTACTATAATTTTTTATTGAATAGAAAAATTTATTTTCTTACTCAATAAAAATTTAAAGCTAAAACAGAAAAGGAAAATTATGAACGGAATATTAATAGTAAATAAGCCATCAAACTATACATCACATGACATTGTATATAAAGTGAAAAGAATAACAGGAATGAAAGTAGGGCATACTGGAACTTTAGACCCAATGGCAACAGGAGTATTACCACTACTTATAGGAAAGGGAACATTATGTTCTAAGTATTTAATAAATCATGATAAAATTTATAATGTTAAATTACAACTAGGAATAAAAACTGATACAGCAGATAGTGAAGGAAATATAATAGAACAAAAGGAAGTAAAAGAAGAAAAGCTATCTCAAAATGCAGTTGAAAAAACATTAAATGATTTTATTGGAAAACAAGAGCAAATTCCACCAATGTATTCAGCAATAAAAGTAAATGGAAAAAAATTATATGAATATGCTAGAAAAGGCGAAAAAGTAGAGATAAAACCAAGACAAATAGAAATATATGATATAAAATTGCTAAAAATTGATAAAGAAAATAAACAAATTGAATTTTGTGTGAAATGCTCAAAAGGTACATATATTAGAAGTTTGTGTGAGGACATTTCAGAAAAACTTGATACAGTAGGATATATGATAGGCTTAGAAAGAGTTCAGGTTGGAGAATTTAATATAAAACAAGCTATATCAATAGAAGAATTGGCAAATAATAAGGAAATAGTAAAGGATAAAATTATTACAGTAGAAGATTTATTTAAAGATTTAGATAAAATTGAACTTGAAAAAAGAAAATTAGATCTATTTTTAAATGGAGTACAATTATCTAATTCCAATATAGATGGGATTTATAGAATTTATAGTGAAGAAAATTTTATTGGGATTGGGATTGTGAAAAATAAGTTATTAAAGAGAGATATAATAATTTAATTATTACAAAAATATAAAAGCACATAATAATACTAGAATATTGTTATGTGCTTTTCATAAATTAAGGTTATTTTTTCTTAGCATAAATTTCAAATACATGCCAATGTTTATCCTTTTCTGTTGAACTATCCTTAATATATTTTTTTTCAGCATAATATACAATTTCAAAATTCTTAAAATAATCTAAAAGTTTTTTCTTGGTCAGAAAAGTCATAGTTTTTGATTTATTCCATTCATCTTCAATTCCAAGAAAATTTCCGAACAAAAAATCCACTAGGTGTAATATTTTTAGTTATTTCATTCATTAATACATCAAATTTATTTGGTTTGCAAAAATGTAAACTAAAACATGAATATATTAAACTCGCTTTATGTAGTTTTATATCCTCAAAATCTTGTAATAGAAATTTTAAATTATCATTCATGCCTATTTTATTCATTATAGCTTCTTTGGATTTTTCTTCCTTATCTATACAAGTTACACTAAATCCATTATCTATTAGGAACTTGGCGTCATTTCCAACACCAGAACCTAATTCTATTGCGACTTTTTCAGTTAGTTCTTTATCAAGTTTCATATTAAAGAATCCACGTAAAAGACCAGAAGGTTTATTAAATTTTTTTGATTTTTCATAAAATTGATTTATATTTTTCATAAGCACACTTCCTCGTTATTACTATCAAAAATTTTTTTCGTATTTTACAGTTATAATGCCAACAAACCTTAGGTAAAAGTCTACCTAAGGTTTGTTGGTGTTAAACTATGTTTTGGATTTCTAGTTCAGTACTTTCTATTAATGCCTTTTCTTTCTTTTGGTATCCTTTAATTAGTTGATCTAATTTTTTCTCATACTCTGTGAGAAGTTTTTTAGATTCTTGATGATACTCTTGTAGAAGTTTATCTGCTTCCTTATCATTCTCGCATAAAATCTTCTTAGTACGTATAGAGTTGTATAAGAACTCTTGCTTTATCCGATGTTCTTTTTCTAGATAGTCTGCTTCTGCATCTAAAAGACATTTGTCTCTAAGATGTTCCAGTTGTGATAAATTTATAATCATTTCTGGATTTTTTAACATAGTTTTTCCTCCTAAATTTGAAAAATTTTCAATTGATTAACTACAATTATATTTTATCATAAATTAACATAAAAAAACAAGCGATATTAAATAGTTTTTCAAGTTAAGATAAAACAGATAAAAAATGAATAAAACCAAATCACCAACATATACTTAATTAAGATATATGAGGTGATTTTTATGTATTATATAGAACAAGCTGACAAGCCAAGCAAAATAGAAGAATGGTTCAAGATTGTGAAATTAAAAAATAATAGAATTATTTTACCAAACCAAAAGGAAGACAACATAAAAACAGATGAAATATTAGCAAAAAAAACAAAAAATATTTTAGATAAGACAGCTTCTAAAAAAATAATTTTAAGTAAAAATATACATAAAAAAAATGGCTATATAAATTACTTATATTCATATAATTACGATATAGTAGATGGAAAATGGCTTTTTAAAATATTATTATATGATGTTCTAGAATACATAATTATGAAAGAAAATTTAGATAAAGAAGAAACACAAATAAGTATAATGATAAACGATATTACAGAAAGAGACTTATATAATATTAAAAAGATAATAACAAATTTTAAGAAAGTAAATATAATAACAAATCATTTAGAAAAATTTAAAAACATTGAAGAAAAATATAAGGATATAGGAATAGTGATAAATGTAGGAAATAATAAACGAAAAGGACTTTTAAAATCTAAAATAATATTAAATTTAGATTTTCCATCTGAATTAGTGAATAAATATAATATTTATGATCAAGCAATAATAGTTAACTTTCAAAATAATGTTAAAATCAAGAAAAAAAGATATAATGGAATTTGCATTAATGATTACGAAATTAATGTCAAAAATTGTAGTGATTTTAATTTTTTAGATTTTGAAAATTATTTCAAAAAAGAGCTGTATGAAGGAATTTTATACAAAAATCAACCAGTAGAAGAAATTTTAAAAAAGCTGAAAATAGATGGAGTAGTAATAGAGAAACTAATTGGAACAAATAATTTGATTTAATATTACAAATTTTTCTATAAATGCTTTTCTTTTTTTTAAAAGTATAATATAATGTAAACATCAATATTTTGGCAAGGAGGTTGTAAAATGCCAACAGATAGTAGTAATAAGAAGAATAATAGAGAGAATAAAAGTGGCCCTTATAAAGTACAAAACTCAAAGAATAACAAAAAAAGAAAAGTTAGTAATACAAAAAATAAGGCTACAAGTAAAAATGAAAAAAATAAAAAGAAAAGTAAGAAAAATAAAGAAGGAAAATTTTCAAGTAGACATCCTAAATTGATGATGTTTATAAGAATTATGATATTAATAATTTTACTTCTATGTGTAATAGGAGCAGGAGTGGTTGCAGGTGTTTTCTTTGGACTTTTTGGTGATGACTTTGAAATTACAAAAGAAGAACTTAAAATAGGTGCTGCAAATACTGTAATTGTAGATAAAAATGGGGGGATTGTTGCTCAATTAAGTGGAGATGAAAAAAGAAAAATCATTTCACTAAATGATATGGCAGAATATTTACCTAAAGCCTATGTAGCAATGGAAGATGAAAGATTTTATAAGCATCATGGTGTTGATATAAAAAGAACGGCAGGAGCAATAATAAAGACTTTACTAGGAGATAGCTCTTATGGAGGAAGTACAATTACTCAACAATTAGTAAAGAATATAACAAAAGATGACGAAAGAAGTGGTTTGGCAGGTATTATGAGAAAGGTAAAAGAATGGGCTAAAGCTTGTCAAGTTGAACGAATGATTTCAAAAGACCAAATTTTAGAATTATACTTGAACATTTTATATGTTGGAGGAGAAGGAAATTTACATGGAGTTGAACTAGGTGCAGAATATTATTTTAATAAGAGTGCAAAAGATTTAAGTTTAGCTCAATGTGCATATATGGCAGGAATAAATAGTTCACCTAATAGATATAATCCATTTGATACAACAAAAGATAATATGGAGTTAATAAAGAAACAAACAAAAGTAGCATTAAACAAAATGAATGAATTAGGATATATAAAAACTCAAGAAGAATATCAAGCAGCAATAGCAGAAGTAGAGGCAGGATTAGGATTTAGCAAAGGAAGTATTGCAACAAGCTCATCTTATTCATATCATACAGAAGCTGTAATAGACCAAGTAGTTAAACAAGTTATGGAAGAAAAGGGAATATCACAACAATTAGCAGAAAATTATGTTTATAGTAGTGGGCTAACAATACATTCAACAGTAGATACAAATGTTCAAACACAAATGGAGCAAGAATTTGCAAATAATAAATATATAGTAAATGGAATTGCAAAAGATAAAGAGGGCAATAAATTAAATGAACATTCTCAATCAGCAATGGTTATAATAGACTATAAAACAGGAAATGTAGTAGGAACTGTTGGAGGATTAGGAGAGAAGAAAGAAGCTAGAGGATTAAATAGGGCTACACAAAGTGTTAGACAAACAGGATCATCTATTAAACCATTAGCAGTAGTTGCTCCAGGATTACAAGAAAAAACAATAACAGCAGCAACAGCATATATGGATGAAGAAACAAACTTTGGAGGAAATTATACTCCTAAAAATCAAAATGGTAAATTTAGCAATGAACCTGTAAATATAAGATACTTTATAGCAAGGTCTTTAAATATACCAGCTGTAAAAATAATGAGACAATTAACACCAGAAAAATCAATAGAATATTTAAATAAAATGGGTATACACTCAATAAAACCAGAAGAAGATAAAGATATAACATTAGCACTAGGAGGAACAAGAAATGGTGCAACACCATTAGAAATGGCAGCTGCATATGCAAGTATAGCAAATGACGGAGTATATATAACACCAACATTCTATACAAAAGTAGAAGATTCTAACGGAAATGTAGTTTTAACTCCAAAACAAGAACAAACTAGAGTTATATCAGAACAAAATGCATATATAACAAAATCAATAATGCAAGAACCAGTAAAATCAGGAGGAACTGCTACATATTGTGCAATTCCAGGAATAGATGTTGCAGCAAAAACTGGAACAACAGATGATGATTATGATAGATGGCTTTGTGGTTTCACACCATATTATGCAGCAGCATGTTGGTATGGATATGATAGAAATGAAACTGTTAGATATGCTAATGGAACAATGAACCCAGCAGGAGCAATTTGGGATGCAGTAATGACAAATATTCATAAAGGATTAGAAAAAGCATCATTTGTAAAACCAGCAGGAATAGTAGAGCAAACTGTATGTAAAACAACAGGATGTCTAGCAACAACAGGATGCACAAGCACTTATAAAGAAATATTTACACAAGATAATATTCCAGAAAAATGTCAAGGTCATGGAAGTCAAACTTTATGTACAGAATCAGGAAAAGTAGCAACACAATATTGTTCACAATATTGTGCAACAAAAGTAAATTATTATGGAGCTGCATTACCAAAAGAACAATTGAATTTGTGGAAACCAGTTAATCCAAAAAATAACTCAAAAGATAAAGTTAATGATGTTTGTACTATTCATACAAAACCAAAAGAAGAAGCAAAACCACCAGAAAATAAACCAGACAAAAATACAACAAAGCCACCAGAAACTAATAAAACAAACACAACAAACAAGACAAATACAAGTAATAGCACAAATACAAATACTTCAACAGGAAATAGTACAAATACATCTGGAAACTCGACTTCAAAAGAAAATACAAGCAAAAAATAAGAATACTTTTACTTGTTGTATACAAAAAAATCTTATATTAGGTCAAAATAAAAGACAATTTTTCCTGTATAATAAGAAAAAAATAACGAAGGGATAAAGCGTAAATTAAGAGGAAGTCAGAAGCAAAGACTACCTCTTAATTTAAAACATAATAAAAGGAGGGAGTTATGGATATATACTTATACAATACTTTAACAAGAAAAAAAGAGAAATTTGTTCCAATAGATAAGGAAGAAGTGAAAATTTATTCATGTGGACCAACAGTATATAAAGATGCAACAATAGGCAATATGAGAACAAATATATTTCAAGATGTTTTAAGAAGAGTATTAAAATATAATAATTATAAAATTAAGCATGTAATGAATATAACAGATGTTGGGCATTTAGTTTCTGATGGTGATGAAGGTGAAGACAAAATGCTTAAATCAGCAAGAGAAGAAAAGAAGACACCTTTAGAAATAGCAGAACATTATACAAAATTGTTTTTTGAAGATTTAAAAGCTTTAAACATAGAAACACCAGAAATTATATGCAAAGCAACAGACCATATTCAAGAGATGCTAGAATATGTAAAAAAATTAGTAGAAAATGGTTATGCTTATGAAACATCAACAGCAATATATTTTGATGTTTCGAAATTAGATAAATATCCAATATTATCAAATCATAATGTAGAGGAACAAAAAGCAGGAGCAAGGGTAGATGTGGACTTAGAAAAAAGAAATCCATATGATTTTGCATTATGGATAAAAGCACCAGAAAATCATTTGATGAAGTGGGATAGCCCTTGGGGACCAAGCTACCCAGGATGGCATATCGAATGTTCAGCAATGGGAAGAAAATATCTTGGAGAACAATTTGATATTCATACAGGAGGAATAGATTTAATACCAACTCATCATGAAAATGAAATAGCTCAAAGTAAAGGAGCTTGTGGCAAAATACCAGCAAATTATTGGTTACATGGAGAATATCTATTAATTAATGGTGGGAAAATGTCAAAAAGTTTAGGTAATGTTTATCTGATAAGAGACATAAAAGAAAGAGGATATGACCCAATTGTATATAAATTATTTTGTTATTCAGCAAGTTATAGAAATAAAATAAACTTTACTTGGGAGGCAATGGAATCTACTTCAAAATCTTTAGAAAGACTAAGAAAGGGTTATCAAACACATAGAGCAGGTAAAGATGAGTTAAATGAGGAAGACATTAAGAACTTATCAAATATAGAAAATGGATTCCATGAAGCAATTAATGATGACATGAATATTCCATTAGCAATGAGTTTTGTATGGTCAGCTATAAGATATGAAAAAAAATCATCAAAAATAGCACAATTATTACTAAAATTTGATACAGTATTAGGACTAGAAATTGAAAAAGAAGATAAAAATGAAATTCAAATCCCAGAAGAAATATTGAAATTAGTTGAAGAAAGAAATATTGCAAGAAAAGAGAAAAATTGGGAAGAATCAGATAGAATTAGAGATTTATTACAAGAAAAAGGATATGTAGTAAAAGATACAAAAGATGGAACTAAAATAAGTAAAAACTAATAAAACTAAGAATTTATACAGTAAAAGAAAATAGTAAAAATAAAAAATATTATATCTTTAAATATATATGTAATTTTTGTAAATACTAAAAGTATTAAGGAGGAATGTATTATGGCAATATTATTACCAGGAGGAGCAGGATTTATAGGAAGTCATACTGCAGTAGAATTATTAAATGAAGGAAAAGAAATTATAATATTAGATAATTTTTCTAATAGTAAACCAGAAGTATTAGATGCAATAAGAGAAATAACAGGAAAAGAATTTAAGTTTTATGAAATGGATTATTTAGATAGAGAAAAACTAGAAAAAGTTTTTGAGGAAAATGAAATAGATGCAGTATTAAATTTTGCAGGTTACAAAGCAGTTGGAGAATCAGTACAAAAACCAATAGAATATTATCAAAATAATATATCAGGTGCATTAGTATTACTAGATACTATGAGAAAATATGGATGTAAGAAATTTATTTTCAGTTCTTCAGCAACAGTATATGGAGAACCAGAAAGAATACCATTGACAGAAGATTGTAAAACAGGAGGAACAACTAATCCATATGGTACAACTAAGTTATTTATTGAACAAATATTAAAAGATATATATGCTTCTGATAATACATGGGATATATGTATATTAAGATATTTTAATCCAGTAGGAGCACATGAAAGTGGGTTAATTGGAGAAGAACCTCAAGGTATACCAAATAACTTAATGCCATATATTGTTAGGGTTGCTTCAGGTCAATTAAAAGAATTATCGGTATTTGGAGATGACTATAATACACCAGATGGAACAGGGGTTAGAGATTATATACATGTAGTTGATTTAGCAAAAGGACATGTAAAGGCATTAGAAAAATTAGATAAAGAACAACAAGGATTGTATATATATAACTTGGGAACAGGAACAGGATATAGTGTTTTAGATATGGTAAAAGCTTTTGTGAAAGCTACAGGAAAAGATGTACCATATAAAATAGCTCCAAGAAGAGCTGGGGATATAGCAACTTGTTATGCTGAGCCAACAAAAGCAAAAGAAGAATTGAATTGGCAAGCAGAGAAAACATTAGAAGAAATGTGCAAGGATTCTTGGAATTATATAAATAAATGTTAAAATTAAAATATTAAAGTCAGTCTGATGTGATAAAAAATATTTCTGTAGACTGGCTTTTTATATTATATGGAATAGATTAGAAATTGTTAAGCTCTTATCTATGGAATATAATTAAAAAGCCAGTCTACAGAAATATTTTTTATCACATCAGACTGACCTGAGACCTATTATTGTTTTTTCATTTTAGGTTTAGAAATTAGTGAAGCAATATAGCCAAAGAAAATAGCAGCAGCGATACCACCAGCAGCATTTTTAATTCCACCTGTAAAGGCACCAACTAATCCATATTCTCTTACACCCTCAATAGCACCTTTAGCTAAGTTATATCCAAAACCTGTTAAAGGAACAGTTGCACCAGCTCCAGCAAAATCTACTAAATATTGATATATTCCAAGACCACCTAAAATAGCACCTAAGGTAACAAAAACAACTAGAATTTTTGCAGGTGTTAGTTTAGTTTTATCTATTAGAATTTGACCAATAACACATATTAGACCACCTACTATGAAACATTTTAGTAAAGGCATAAAACTAAAAACATTTGCCCAATTAATATTTGCCATGATAATTCAATTCCTTTCTAATTCAATACTTATAGCATGTGCAATTCCTGGAATAGATTCACCTTGTTGGTTAGTAGTAGAGTTAGTTAATGCCCCAGTAGCAATTAAAAGTAATCTTTTTATATTTTTTTGTTTTAATTGTTTAAACAAATAACCAGAAAATACAGTTCCACAACATGCACAGCCACTACCACCACTATGTGTATCTTGAGTATTTTTATCAAAAATTAATACTCCACAATCATTATAATTGTTTTTTATATTGTAACCGTTTGTTTTACATAAATCGATAGCGATTTCTTTTCCAATGTGGCCTAAATCTCCACTAATTATTGCATCATAATAATTAGGACTTCTTCCAGTGTCTTTAAAATGAGTTATCAAAGTATCTACTAAACTAGGAGCCATTGCTGCTCCCATATTATTTGCATCTTTTATTCCCATATCTACAATTTTACCAGGTGTTATATGAGTAATAAAAGGACCATTTCCTGTTTGGCTTAAAATTGCACTACCTGAACCTGTAACAGTCCATTGACTTGATGGTGGCCTTTGATTTCCTAATTCTAAGGGGAAACGAAATTGCTTCTCAGCGCTACAAAAGTGACTTGAAGTTGCACATAATACATTTTTAGCAAATCCTTCCACACAAATAGAACCTAGGCATAGAGATTCAACAAAAGTTGAACAAGCTCCAAATACACCAAAGAAAGGAATATTTAATTCTCTAAGCCCAAAACTTGATGATATACATTGATTTAATAAATCTCCTGCAAATATACAGTCAATATCAGAAGAGGAAATACCAGCTTTAGAAATAACCATATTTACAGTTTCTTTAATTATTTTACTTTCAGCTTTTTCCCATGTTTTTTCTCCCCAAAATTCATCTTCTAATGTTTGATCAAAAAATTTTGCAAGTGGTCCATCAGCTTCTTTTGGACCAACAATAGAAGCACATTCAACAATAGTTGGTGGGGAATTGAATTTTATTGTTTGTTTTCCTAGCTTTTCCAAAATTACCTCCAAAATATATTTTATGATTTAATTAATTAATAAATTAATTAATTAATGTTTACTATAATAAATAATTTATACAAAAGTTATAGTCTGAGCATTAAAAATTAGATATATAATTCCTACAAGGATAGATGTTGAAATACCAAATACAAGAACTGGTCCTGCAACAGTAAACATTTTTCCACCAACACCCATAACATAACCTTCGGATTTATATTCCATTGCAGGAGAAACGATAGAGTTTGCAAAACCTGTAATAGGAACTAATGAGCCTGCACCAGCGAATTTACCTATCTTATTAAATAAATTTAAGCTTGTTAAAAATGCAGATAGACCTATTAAAATAATAGAAACTATTGTACCTGAAGTTTGAACATCTAGTCCTCGCTCTTTACATATATTAAGAATTACTTGCCCAATAGTACATATTAAACCACCTACCCAAAAGGCATTAAAACAATTTTTTAAAATAGGGGAATTAGGCGATTTTTTATCTACATAGTCTTGATATGTTTTTTTACTTTCAATTGGATTTTCCATAATTTATCAACCTTTCAAATTTATTAAGCATCATTAGTGTCTTTTCTATTTAAGTCGATAGAAAAACTAATATCTAAGTCTACAAAATATTCAGAAATTTTATCACCACTTATTGAAGCTCTTTGCTCTATAATTTTTACTTCTGTTAAATAATCAATTGTTTTGGATGCTTCAGCAATAGCTTTAACAATAGCATCTTTCCAAGATACTGTGGAATTACCTGTTATAATTAAATGTTTTTTAATGTCCATAAAAATACCTCCAAATCTTTTATGAATATTTTTGCCTAAATGACAAAAAATATACAAAAAGAGTAGAAAAAAATTTAAAAAAAATATATAATAATCAAAAAATATAAAAAATAGGAAGGTTTTGACATGATAAATAAAGCAAGAGAAATAGCTTTAAAAGCTTTATATAAAATAGAAAAAGAAGATGCATATTCAAATATTGCACTAAATCAAGTGTTAAAAGAAAATAAAAATATTGATGAAAGAGATGTAGGTCTGATTTCTGAATTAGTTTATGGAACCATAACTTGGAAGTTGACTTTGGATGAAATAATAAAAAAATATTCTAATATAAAATTAAAAAAGATTTCCGTTTGGATTTTAAATATATTAAGAATGGGAATTTATCAAATAATATTTTTAGATAAAATACCAAAATCAGCAGCAGTTAATGAAAGTGTAAATTTAGCTAAAAGATATGGACATAAAAGTAGTTCTAATTTTGTAAATGCAATATTAAGAAAAGTATCTGTAAATGATTATAAGGAATTAGAAGAAATAAAAGATGATAAAGAAAGAATATCTAAAACTACATCAATGCCTATGTGGATTATAGAAGAACTATTAAAACAAAAAGATATAAAAGAAGTTGAAGAAATATGTAAAAATTCTAATTTAAAACCAAATACTACAATAAGAATAAATAAATTAAAAACAAATAAAAAAGAGCTAGAAGAAAAATTAGGAAAAAGAAAAATTAAATACTTAGAAGGAAGTCTAGAAGATTTTTTTGTTTTAAAGAAAGTAAAAAATATAGAAAATATAGATTTATTTAAAGAAGGATTTTTTACAGTTCAAGATGAGGGGGCGGGTCTAATCGTAGATGTATTAGCTCCAAAAGAAGACGAGTGTATTTTAGATGCATGTAGTAGCCCGGGAGGAAAGACAACATATATAGCAGAAAAAATGAAAAATAAAGGGAAAATAGAAGCATGGGATATACATGAACATAGAGTTAAGTTAGTACAAAATGCAGCTAAGAGATTAGGAATAAATATAATACAAGCAAAAACTCAAGATGCAACAGAGTTTAATCAAGATTTAGTTGGAAAATTTGATAAAATATTATTAGATGTACCTTGCTTAGGATTAGGAGTTATAAAAAGGAAACCAGATATAAAATGGAAAAGAAAAAAAGAAGATATAGAAGAAATTACAAAAATACAAAAAGCTATATTAGATAATTGTTCAAAATATTTAAAGAAAAATGGAGAGTTAGTATATTCAACTTGTAGTATATTAAAAGAAGAAAATGAAGATATAATTGAGAGATTTTTGAAAGAAAATTTGGACTTTAAAATTTGTAAAGAAAATGAAAAGAATTATGAAAATATTGTAATATTTGGAGAAAAAGATAAATATATAAACATTTATCCAAGTAATGAAAATGATGGATTTTTCATATGTAAATTGCGAAAAATGTAAATATTACAAGAATATTACACTTATGTGACATTTGAGTAAAATCCATTGACTTTTTAGGAAAAAAAGATAAAATAAAATAGAATGATATAGAAAAAGAAGAAAAATGAAGAAGAAACAAAAATTAATTCCTGTATTCTTTTTGTTTTTATGTAGAAAATAATAATAAAAAAGGAGTAAAAAATGTCAAGCTGTTTAGGATTATATGTAGAATCTAATTTAATTAAATATGCTAAAGTATCAAAAGACCACGATAAAGTAAAAGTCGAAGCTTTTGGGATTAATTTTTATGAAGATTTAGATAAAGCAATTAATCAAATAATTGAAGAAACTGATAGTTATAAAACACCAATTAGTATAAATTTGTCAGATGAAATGTATAGTTATTTTGATATGTTTGCTTTATTGTCAAAAAAAGATTTAGATAAAGCAATAACTACTGAATTTGAATTATCATGTAGTGATAAAGGACAAAATCCAAATGTTTATGAGACTAGGTATGCGATTACAAATTATCCTGATGATAAAGAAAAACTAAAAGTAATACATGTTGCAGCAAATAAAATTGATTTAAACAAAAAAATCCAATCTTTATCAGGATATAAGTTGACAAATATAGTTCCAATATCTATGTCAATAGCTAATTTAATAAATACAAAACCAAGAGAAAATTACTTAATAGTTAATATAGAAGAAAAAACAACTATTACAACAATAGTAGATGAAAGAATATATTCAATAAATGTTTTAGAAGAGGGAAGTAATGATTTTTTAAGAAAAATTAATTTAAAAGAAAATTCATACCCTAAATCTTATGAAATATGTAAAAATACCACTATTTATACTTCAGAAGTAACTGAGTTAAAAGAAGATGAAACAAGTTATTTAGAAGATATAATGCCTACACTATATAATATTGTAGGAAATGTTAAAAAAATAATAAATGAAAGTATATATGAAATAAACAAAGTATATATTACAGGAACAGCGACTTTAATAAATAATATAGATTTATATTTTCAAGAATACTTAAATGAAGCAAGTTGTGAAATTTTAAAACCAATGGCTTTAAGTTCAACAAAAGATAAGATAAATATAAAAGATTATATTGAAGTAAATTCAGCAATTTCGTTAGCTCTATATGGAGATGGAGAAGGAATTGAAGGAATAAACTTTAAAAAACAAGGCTTTAATGAAAAAATGCCTGATTGGTTAAAAGTAGAAGTTGGTAGCACTAAAACAAAAGGAAATAAAAATTCTAAATCAAAATCTAAAAATAGTAAACTTAGTGGAAAAATTTCAATAAAAAATGACTTAAAAGAAAAATTAGACAAAACAGAATTTAGCTTAATAAGAGTTGCAGTTGGAATAATATTACTATTTATCATTTATAGTGCATTTTCTATAATGATAAGCAATCAAATGGATAAAAAAGATGCAGAAGCAAAACGTTCAAAACAAAATACACAATCTCAAATTTTATTGGTAGAAAGTGATAACACTAAAATACAATCTAAAACAAACGAATACACAAAAATGATAGAAAATTTACAAAATTTAAATGATAAAATAACAGATGCTACAAAGACAAGAGATGCTATACCTAATTTATTAAATTCAATAATGTTTATAATTCCAGAAAGTGTTCAGATAACAGGAATTCAAAATACCTCTGGAACACATATAGTTATAAATGCACAATCAGATAAATATGAACAATTAGGTATGTTTAAAGCAAAAATAGAAACAGGAAATTATCTTACAAATGTAATTTCAACAGCAGGACAAAAAGACGGAAGTGTTGTTACAGTGAAAATAGAAGGAGATTTGCCATGAAAAAATTATTAATAACAATATTAATTGTACTTGTACTAACTTTAACTATTTTTACAGTTGTAAAGGGATTAGAATTAGGAAGTTTTGAAATATTAGGAATAAAAGGAATACAAGAAAAAAGTGCAGATTTAGAAAAAACTATAACAGAGGTAACTAAATTGGCAAGTTCAGAATTTCCTAATAAAGTTACTCAATTAAATACAAGTATGAAAAAACTAAAAGAAGAAAAAACTAATTATGAAGACATGGTAGCTGTTAGTTCATCCGATGATGTTCAAACAGCAAGCCAGTTAGCAAAATATAAGATTGATTTTCTATGGACAAAGATAGGAACACATGCAACAAGTGAAGGTGTTGTAATTAAAATGGATATAACAAATGGATCTGGTGCTACTGATACTTATAACTTGAATTTTACAGTAAATGGGGGCTATATTAATATAGCAGAGTTTATTAGAGATATTGAAGATGATTCAAAGTTAGGATTTAAGATAGAAGAATTTTCTATGAAAGCAGGAAGTTCGACATCTGATTTGCAAGCAACATTTGTATGTAAAGATGTACCAATAGAAGGAATATCACAAACAACACAATCAGCGCCAACACCAGAAGTAACAAATAATACAAGTGGAAATACAACTAATACATCAACAAATACAAGCAACACAACTAATACAACAAATTCAACGAATACAGCCAATACTACAAAATAAATTCTGAGAAAGGAAGAATAAAATGGCTAAAAAAGTTATAAAAGAAATGATAATAATATTGTTACTATGTTTAGCAATAATATTGGTTCTTGGATTAATATTATATGAATATGTACCAACAGGAAAGATAATTCCAGAAGAAGTATCATATACAACACCAAGTGAAATAAAAGAAGAAATTAATAAAGGTGAAAATGTAGAAGATGAACAAGTTATTTTAACATATAGTGTAGATTCAACTGATTTAAGAAATTATGAAAGAATTAACACATATGTACCAGGAAAGACAAATCCATTTTCATCATATGATACAAGTTCTACGCAGGGAGAAAATACGACAACAAATGGAAGCCAAAATAGTTGGAATTCAAATAATGCAAATTCAGGAAATAGTAATCAAAATAGTTCAACAGGAGGAACATATTTGCCAGATAAAGGTACAAAATAAATTTAGTTATTAACATTATGTTTCCAAAACATAAGATAATATATATATATTAAAATCCAAAAGAAGAAAGGGAGGAATTTTTTATGATGAAAAATCAAAAAGGTGTTACTTTAATAGCATTAGTAATCACAATCATCGTATTATTAATTTTAGCAGGAGTATCAATAGCAATGTTAACAGGAGATAACGGAATATTGACACAAGCTAAAAGTGCAAAAATTAGTCAAATTGAAGGACAAGTAAGAGAGGAAATTAACTTAGCAGTTCAAGCTGCAAAAATGGATGCAGAAAATAAAGCTGTAACAACAAATACAGGATTTTTAGCTGAAGGAAATCTTGGAACAATGAAAACTGAATTAGAAAAAGATTTAACATCAGCAAAAGGATATACAATTGCAACAGAGGATAGTGCTAAAAAAATAACAATAACATATACAACATCAGACTATCAATCAGCAACAAATGATAGTACAGCAAATATTACTGTTGATGTAACTTTATCTGGAAATACATTTACAGTAGGAACATTTAATTATAATCACAAAAAATAAAATATTTGCTTATAGTAATTTAGATTTAAAGTAAATTAAATTAACTATACAAAAAAGATAAAATTTAGGAGGAAAATAAAATGAGAAATTAAAAAGGTGTTACTTTAATAGCATTAGTAATCACAATTATCGTATTATTAATTTTAGCAGGAGTATCAATAGCAATGTTAACAGGAGATAACGGAATATTGACACAAGCTAAAAGTGCAAAAATTAGTCAAATAGAAGGAACAGTAAGAGAAGAAGTAAATTTAGCAGTTCAAGCTGCAAAAATGGATGTAGAGAATAAAGCAGTAACAACAAATACAGGTTTTTTAGCTGAGACAAATCCTGAAGCAGTAAAAACAGAATTAGTAAAAGATTTAACAACAGAAAAAGGTTACACAGTAACAGCTGGTGACAAAAAAGTTACAATAACATATGAAACAGAAGATTACAAATCAGCAACAAACAAAAGCAATGCTAGTATTACTGTTGACGTAACATTAAAAGGAAATACATTTACAATAGGAGACTTTACTTATACTAAATAAAAAATAAAATAAAGCCATACGCACACTAAGTGTGTATGGCTAAATTTATAAATCAATATAAAGATTTGCATAATAATTAATTCATAGCAAAAATAGATAAGGAGAAAAAATGGATACATTACTATATATAATAATATTCATAATGGGAACAGTTTTTGGAAGCTTCTACACATTAGCAGTTCATAGAATACCAAAAAGACAAGATATAACACATACACATTCATATTGTCCAAATTGTAATCATAAACTAGGTTTTCTAGATTTGATTCCAGTTTTTAGCTATATATTTTTAGGAGCAAAATGTAGATATTGCAAAGAAAAAATAAGACCAAGATATTTTATCATAGAATTACTATCAGGTATTTCTTTTGTAGTAATTTCATATTTAATGAATGTAAAAGTTGAAAGCTTAAACTTAATACCAATTGCTGAAGGTGCATTCATGGCACTTTATTTGTGTTTTATATTTTTAATGTCTGGAATTGATAAAGAATATAGAAGAATAGAAAAATCAGTAACCATATATGGGATTATAATATCTATAATGTATATAGTATATCTATGTGTAATAGAACATGCTAGTATATATAGATATATTATATATTTAATATTCTATATATTGATATTAATATTAGATACAATAACATTAAAAAGATATGCTAAGAATAGTTACATAAATGGAATAATATTAACAGTGTTAACAATGTGCATTTTTACAGGAGAATGTGTTACTATAAATACAATTATATTAGTGGCTTTAGCAATAGCATTTACAATTTTATTAACTAAAATAAAAAATTTAGTAAACAAAAACAGAAAGAAAGATGAACATATAGCACAAAAAATAAGTATAGGTTTTTACTTAGGAGTAGCAAACATAATAAATTTAATTTTTGTATTAGCATATTATAAATTTCTTGTCTAAGGAAAGGAAAGTATAATGAAGTTAAAAAATGAAAAAGGTGCAACAGGAATTGATATTACAATATCAGTTATAATATTAGCATTATTTATAGGATTAATTACAAGTTTAATATATGGTATAAATCAAAGTTCAAAAGATATAGAAAGGAAAACAGAAGCGACTAATTATGCAATATCAGAAATAGAAAAGTTAAAAGCAGAAGATTTTGAAACTTTAGAGAGTAAACAAACAAGTGGATATATAGATGATACACCATATTATAAAACAATAAAAGTTATAGACTATGCAGATTTAGAAGAAAATAAAGGACAAGGTAAAGAGCCTGGACTAGTAAAAAAAGTAACTGTTGAGATATCATATAAAAGTGGAAAAGAAGATAAAAAAGTAGAATTATCAACAGTTTTATCAAAGGAGAATTAATATGAAATCTGAAAGAGGTGTCACAGTAATATCAACAACTGTATATATAATAGCAATGCTATTAGCAGTTACGATTATAGGTATATTAACAGGGTTTTTTTATAAAAATATTGATATTTCTTCAAGTAATAATGATATAAACAAACAATATACAAAATTTAATGCCTATTTTACAGAAGAAGTAAACAAACCAGGAAATACCATTATTGAAATGCAAGTAAAAGATCAGGGGACAGAAAATGAAATATCTTTTATAGTATTTTCTAGTGGAAATCAATATACTTTTATTAAACAAAATAAAGGAATATATATTGGAAATACCAAAATAGCTACAAATATAGAAGAATGTGAATTTCAGAAAGAAGAGAATAATGGGAAAACCAATATTACTGTTAGAATTGCTGCAGAAAATCTAGATAAAACAACAACATATACTTTAAAAAAATAGTAAATTTATGTAATTTCAAAAAAAACATAAAAACTTCAAAAAAATATAGTATAATATAATAAAAGAACACGAAAGAAGGTAGTTTTATGGAATTAAAAAGAAGACAACCAATAGGAGTTGAACTTGTAAAAAAAGGAATTGTAACTGAAAAAGATATAGAAAATGCTTTGGAATATCAAAAAGAAAACCCAAATAAAAAAATTGGAGATTGCTTATATGAATTAAATGCATGTGACCCAAAGATTTTAATAAAGGAAATAGGAAATATTACAGGTGAAAAAGGAATTGTTTTAACAAAAAATATAATTAAAATTAATATAACAGACTATTTATCATTAGATGTATTAAAAAAGAATATGGCAATTCCATTTGAAATCGATAATGGAAAGATAAAAGTCTGCTTTCCAAACACCAGCAATAAAAAGAAAATGGAAACAATAAGATTGTTGTGTATAAATAAAGGTCTTGTAATGGAGCCATATATTACTTTTGAAAAAGAAATAGATTTAATGTTAAAATCTTTAGAAGGAACAGTAACTAGTGAAATTTCAGATGAAGGAGTAACAATAGTAAATGTAGTTGACAGTATACTAAAAACAGGAATGGAGAAAAGAGCCAGTGATATTCACATTGAACCAATGGAAGATGAAGTAAGAGTAAGATACAGAATAGATGGAGAATTATATACTGTTGCAAGATTAGACAAATCTAAACAATCTCAATTAACTAATAGACTTAAGGCAATTTCAAACATGCACTTAGAAAAACAAGAATCACAAGACGGAAGAATTTTAGATTATCCAGATTATAATATTCGTTCTTCATCACAACCAAATGTATATGGAGAGAAATTTGTTTTAAGATTATTAAAAAAGAATGCCAACATAAAAAGTATATTTGATTTAGGATTTTATGGAGCAAAAGAAGAATTTGATAAAAGTATTAATAAAAAGAACAGTGTAACGATAGTTGCAGCTCCAACAGGAGAAGGTAAAACAACATCTTTATATAGTATAATAGATTACTTAAATAGACCAGAAATAAATATTACGACAATTGAAGATCCAGTAGAAATTCGTATACCAGGATTAAATCAAATAGAAATAGATGAGAAATCAACATTTGCAGGAGCATTGAGAACAGTTTTAAGACAAGACCCTGATATAATTCTAGTTGGAGAAATTCGTGATAAGGAAACAGCTGAAATAGCTATACAAGCAGGACAAACAGGACATTACGTTTTATCAACAATACACACAATTGATAGTATAGAAGTTATAAACAGATTAAGAAAAATAGGAATATCTGATTATGATATAGCAAGTACATTAGCAACAGCAATTTCACAAAGACTAGTTAGAAGAATTTGCCCAAAATGTAGAAAAGAAAGAGAATTTACAGAAGAAGAAAAAACAATTATAGAAAAGATATTTGCAAAATATGGAGATGAAATAGATTTATCAAATGCAAAAACATATGATGCAGTAGGATGTGATGATTGTAATGGTGCAGGATATGTAGGAAGAATAGGAGTTTTTGAAATACTAAATATTACAGATGAAATAAAAGAATTAATAGTAAGCGGTGGTTCTAGTATGGAAATAAGAAAAAAAGCATTAGAAGAAAATTATAGACCATTAGTTGTTGACGGACTTAAAAAAGTAATAAAAGGAGAAACAACACTAGAAGAACTTAACAAAAAATTATTATTCTTTTAATAGTAAACATTTTAGGGGGAAAAATTATTATGAATATGGATAAAATTTTAGATGAAGCAATAGAAAAAGATGCATCAGACGTACATTTAATATGTGGAAATAAACCAATATTGAGGATAAGGAGAAAATTATTACCAATAGAAGAAATGGATATATTGACACCAGATGATATGAATGAAATGTATGATTATTTAGTAAGAGGAAATATTAATGAAGATGATATATTTCAAAAAACAAGAAAATTAGATACATCATATGAATATAAAAAAATTCGTTTAAGGGTAAATATTTCGTTATCAGATGATGTGCCACTTTGCACATTAAGACTTATAAAAAATGAATTACCACCATATGAATCATTAGGAGTTCCTGATATTGTTAGAAGAATGACATATCAACCTCAAGGGTTAATTCTAGTAACAGGGAAGACTAACTCTGGAAAAAGTACAACTTTAAATTCTTTAATTGACTATATAAATGAAAATCAAAATAAAAAAATATTAACATTAGAAAATCCGATAGAATATAAACATCACTCAAAAAAATCTTTAATAGTTCAAAAAGAAGTTGGAAAAGGAAAAGATGCATTAACATTCAGTGAAGGTGTTCAAAACTCATTAAGAGAAGACTGTGATATATTAGTAATAGGAGAAATCCGTGACAAAGTTACAATGGAAGCCGCAATAGAAATGGCAGAGTCTGGACATTTAGTTATAGGAACTTTACATACAAAATCTTGTGCAGAAACAATAGACAGAATGATAAGTTTTTATGAAGTAAGAGACCAAGGAACAATAAAATATCTATTATCAGCATTATTAAAATTAGTTGTATCACAAAGGCTTTTACCAGGAACAAATGATAAATTAGTACTAGTACCAGAAGTAATGGTAGTTGATAATATCGTAGCAGGTGTAATAAGAAAAGAAAAATTGAGTGTTTCTGAAATAGAAGATGCAATACAAAGTAATTTAGAAAAGGGGAGTATAGGTTTAATAAATTCTTTAGCAAAATTATTTGTAGAAGATAAAATAACTTTAGAACAAGCTAAAGCTCAAATAGAAGAAAAGAATATTGAAATTTTAAATAGAACAATTATGCAATTAAAAATAAGAAGAGATACAAGAATGTAAAATAATTAATAAAGGAGGTAAAAATGCCAACCTATGTATATAAAGCAATGACCAAAAGTGGAGTTGTAGTAAAAAATAAAGTAGATTCACCAAGTAGAAATGAATTATTAAAGAAACTAAAAGACAATAATTTAGTCCCAATAAATGTGGAACAAGTACGATATGCAAGTACAATACAGACTACTCAAGTAAAGAAAAAGAAAAACATAAATGAAACAGAAGATATAATGAAAAATATAAATACAACAAATTTGGGAACTGCAAAACCAAAACAACTATCAACAAAAGAAAAATTAAATTTGTATTTAGCTCAAACTGAAAAAATAACTCCAAGAGATTTAGTTATATTTACACAAAACTTTTATTTATTGAAAAAAGCAAACTTCAATAATATACATGCATTATCAACAATAATTAAAAGTACAGAAAATGTATCTTTAAAAGGAATATTAGAAGATATATTAGCAGGTGTAGAAGCTGGAGATAATATGTATACAACTATGGAATACTATTCAAATGTATTTCCATATATATATATAAACATGATAAAGGTTGGAGAATTGTCTGGTTCACTTACAAATTCTTTAAAACAAGCAGTTGAATATTTAGATGAATCTGCGTCTTTAAATAAGAAACTGAAATCTATTTTAATACCTAATATAGTACAATTTAGTTTGTTATTAGTAATGCTATTTGTAGGAACATTAGTTGCAGTACCTGCAATACAAGGTGTATTTGACCAAGTAGGTAGTGATGCAACATTACCACCAGTAACTATGTGGTTCTCAGGAGTAGTAAATAAATTAATACAGTATTGGTATATACCAACATTTGCAGTTTTAGCAATAGTTGGAGCAGTATTTTTCTATATAAATACTCCAAAAGGAAAATATAATTTTCATTACTTTAAATATAAAATGCCAATATTTGGAGAATTAATATTTGCATTAGACTTCTCAAGATTTTTAAAAGCAATGTTATTAAACTTGAAAAATGGAATGAGAATTCAAGAATCAATAGAAGTAAGTAAAAATGTTATAAAAAATTTAGTTATGCTATCAATGATAGAAACATCAGTAAGTAATATTTTAGCAGGAGGTTCATGGATAGAACCATTTGAAAAATCAGGATTAGCAAAACCAATGATTACAGAGATGTTAAAAATAGGAATGCAAACAGACTTAACAGAAATGATGGAAAAATTAGTAGAATATATGCAAATAGATATAGACAATATTATGACAAAAATAATGAAAACATTACCACAAGTTGTGTATGCAATTGTAGGTGTTGTATTAATATTCTTCGTTGTAGTAGTATTAGTACCAGTAATACAAGTATACATGGGAAATTTCTTATTCGATGCATATGGAGTATAAAAGAAGTTAGGGGATTTTCCTTAGCTTCTTTTATATTTTATAATGATTAAAAACTTAGAAGAGAACTTATTTATAAAAATTGACTTTTAGTTTAAAGTATTATATATTTTTTGTAAGTTAAAACTAATTAAAGTTTTATAAGAAAAAATTAGATAACAAGCAATTTTTATAAATTATGCATTAAAAAATATAGTAATTAAAAAGAAAAGATTTAATAAAAAATATATTTTAAAATTATATATTGAATTTAAAGTTTAAAACGAAAGGAAGAAAAAATGAAAATAGGAGTAGACCTAGGAGGAAGTCATATTGCAATAGGAGCAGTAGATAACAATGGTAAAGTTATAGAAAAATTTGAAAAAAGAATAACAAAAACAGAAAAAAAGAATATAAAAAAGACAATAGAAGAATACATAATTGAGAAAACAAAAATGTTACAAGAAAAATATAAAATCACATCAATTGGAATAGCAGTACCAGGAACAATAGAGAATGGGGTAATTTTAAAATCTGTAAATTTAGAGCTTAAGAATTATCCATTATTAGACAAATTAAAAGAAAATATTAATATTCCAATTAAAATAAAGAATGATACTAAATGTGCAGCAATAGCAGAAAATATATATGGAGCATTAAGGGAATATAATAGTGGAATTTTCTTGACTCTGGGAACAGGAATTGGTGGAGCAATAATTATAAATAATAAATTACTAGAAGTAGGAGAATTACCAGGTTGTGAGTTTGGACATATGATAATTCAAAAAAATGGTTTACAATGTAATTGTGGAAAAAAAGGATGTTTTGAGAAGTATGCATCAATGAAAGCTTTTAAAGATAATTTAAGAAATGTATTAAATTTGGACGAAAAAACTAGTGGAAAAGATTTATTAGATATAATAAGAAGAAATCCTCAAGGAAGTGAAAATTTTAATAAAATAAATAAGGTTATTGAAGAGTATATAGATAATTTAAGTATAGGAATTTCAAATTTAATCAATATATTTGAGTCAGAAGCAGTAGTAATAGGGGGAAGTTTTGTATTTTATGAAGAAATATTTATGAATAAATTAAAAGAAAAAATATTAAATAATAGCTTATTATTTAATCAAAGAAAAGAAATAATAATACAAACAGCAATCCTTGGAAATGATGCTGGATTAATAGGTTCAACATTGTTATAGAACTACCATTTATATATAAAGAAGAAAGGAAAGCATAATATATAAATTTAACAAATCAATATATTGTGCAAGGTGAAATTATGTTAGAAAATAAAGAAAAAAAAGCAACTAGACAAAGTTATGGAGAAGCTTTAGAAAATTTAGGAGAAAAAAATCAAGATGTAGTAGTATTAGATGCAGACTTATCAGGTGCAACTAAAACTAATATATTCGCTAAAAAATTTCCAGAAAGGTTTTTCAATATGGGAATAGCAGAAAGTAATATGATAGGAACAGCAGCAGGGTTAGCAACTTGTGGAAAAATAGCATATGCTAGTACATTTGCAGCATTTGCAGCAGGAAGGGCATATGACCAAATTCGTGCTAGTGTATGTTATCCAAAGCTAAATGTAAAAATATGTGCAACACATAGTGGTATAACAGTAGGAGAAGATGGAGCAACACATCAAATGATAGAAGATATCTCTTTAATGAGGACTTTACCTAATATGACAGTTATCTCAACATCAGATGATACAGAAACTAAATGGGCAGTTGAAGAAATATCTAAAATAGAAGGACCTGTATACTTAAGATTAGGAAGATTAGCAACACCAGTAATTTATGATAAAAATCAATGTTTTGAAATAGGAAAAGGAATTCAAATAGGTGAAGGAAAAGATGGAACAGTTTTTGCAACAGGAGTTACAGTTATAGAGGCTATAAAAGCAAAAGAAGAATTAGAAAAAATAGGTATTAATATTAGGGTTGTAGATATCCATACAATAAAACCAATAGATAAAGAATTAGTGGTTAAATGTGCAAAAGAAACTAGCAAATTAATTTCAATAGAAGACCATAGTATAATTGGAGGATTGGGCTCAGCTATATCTGAAGTGTTGACTGATAGTTATCCTAAGAAATTGGTGAGAATGGGAATAAATGATGAGTTTGGAAAATCAGGTGATGCTATTGAGCTAATGAAATATTTTAAGATAACTTCAAAAGATATAATCGAAAAATTTTCTCATTAATTTACTAATTTTGATATAATGGTTTTAAATTAGCCGCTGAAACTAGTTGATAATTATAATTTTTTTGTATTTTGACTACTTATTGCATTCAGAAAGAATTGGTAAGGTTTTCTCATGAGCCTCTCTCACTCAGACCCTTTCATACTTCAAGTACCGTGAGCATTCCT
>USFW01000025.1 GCA_900553985.1 uncultured Clostridium sp. | reverse complement strand
TCACTCAGACCCCTTCATACTTCAGGTACCGTGAGCATTCCTCATTCGAAAGCCTTACCAATTCTATTCTTCATTCCAGTCGAACATCAAAAACCCAAAAAATCATAATTATAAACCATTTCTGGCTACTCTATAAGAAAGTACAAAGCTATTAAAGGTAAGTTTTGCTTGTGGTATAGAAGAAATGTTATATAGGCTTAAGATAAAAATTGATATTTCCTATACAACAAGAAATATTAGCTAATAATGTAAATTAAAATGGAGCAAGATAGAATGAAGGTTTAAAAGTAAGACTATACTTATGTATATATTTAAGAAATTCAAGATATGAAAGTATCTATGGAAGGAAAGTAATGATGGTAGATTTAAATAAAGATGTAAAATATATAAAAGGTGTTGGACCTAATAGAGTTAAATTATTAAATAAATTAAATATTTTTACATTAAAAGATTTAATTACATATTATCCTAGAAATTATGAAAATAGAGGAATTGCTAAAAACATAATAGAATGTATAGATGGTGAAGAAACATTAATATGTGGTATAGCTTGTGGACGAATTTCAGAGGTGCGATTAAAAGGAAAAACTATGCAAAAGTTGTTGATAAGAGATGAAACAGGAACAGCAACTATTACATGGTTTAATCAAAGCTATTTGAAGAATATGTTTGAGGTTGGAAAAGAATATAAATTTTACGGAAAAATTAGTAATATGTTTGGAAAAGTATCAATGACATCTCCAGTATTTGACAAGCAAGGTGAAAGTAAAAATACTGGCAAAATAATTCCAATATATCCTTTAACATATAATTTATCACAAAATACTATAAGAAAAATAATACAAAATGGTATAGAAGAAGTAAAAGAAAATCTAACAGAAGTATTGCCAAAGTACATATTAAAAGAGTTTAATTTACAAGAAATTAATGAAGCAACATTAAATATACATTTTCCAAAAGAATTTAAAGATTTTGAGCTTGCAAAAAATAGGTTTGTTTTTGAAGAATTATTATCTGTGCAACTAACATTATTAGAATTAAAAAATGGTTATCAAAATGAAGAAATAGGTATACAATTTAGTAAAGAAGCAAAGATGTCAGATATAATAAATAAATTGCCATTTAAATTAACAAATGCGCAAAGAAGAGTTTTAGAAGAAATTAACAAAGATATGGAATCAACTAAGCCTATGAACAGACTTTTACAAGGAGATGTTGGTTCAGGTAAAACGGTTATTTCAATGTGCGCAGCATATAAAGCAGTAAAATGTGGCTATCAAGCAGCAATAATGGCTCCAACAGCAATTTTAGCAACACAACATTTAGAAAATTTCAGAAAAACTTTTGATGGATTGGGAATTAAATGTGAGTTATTAATTTCAGCAATGACTAAAAAGAAGAAAACAGAACTATTACAAAGGCTAGAAAATGGAGATATAGATATATTAATAGGAACACATGCACTATTACAAGAAAATGTAATATTTAAAAAATTAGGATTAGTTGTAACAGATGAGCAACATAGATTTGGAGTTAAGCAGAGAACAACCATTGTAGAAAAAGGTCAAAATCCAGATGTGTTAGTCATGACAGCAACACCAATACCTCGTACATTAGCACTAATATTATATGGAGATTTAGATATTTCAATAATTGATGAATTACCACCAAATAGAAAAAAAATAGATACATTTGCGGTACCTAAAACAATGGAAGAAAGAGTCAATAATTTTATAAAAAAACAAATAGACGAAGGACGCCAAGCATATATTGTATGTCCGCTAGTAGAAGAAAATGAAGAGTCAGATTTAAAATCAGTAGAAAAACTTTATGAAAAAAGTAAAATAGAAACTTTTCCAGAATATAAGGTTGAATATATTCATGGGAAAATGAAAGCAAAAGATAAAGATATAATAATGGAAAAGTTTAAAAACAAAGAAATTGATATATTAATATCGACAACTGTTATAGAAGTAGGAGTAGATGTTCCAAATAGTAATATAATGGTAATAGAAGATGCCCAAAGGTTTGGATTAGCACAATTACATCAGTTAAGAGGAAGAGTAGGAAGAGGAGAATATAAGTCATATTGTATTTTAAAATATGAAGGAAAAAGTGAAACAATAAGGAAAAGAATGAAAGTTATGTGTGATACAAATGATGGATTTATTATTTCTGAAAAAGACTTAGAACTAAGAGGTGCAGGAGATTTCTTTGGGACAATGCAACATGGTATACCAGAATTTAAAATAGCAAATTTATTTGAAGATATGCAAACACTAAAAATAGTTCAAAATTTAGCAATGAAAATTATTTCAGATGACCCAAAATTAGAGAAAGAAGAAAATAGATTATTAAGAAGATTAATAGAAGATAAATTTGTTAAGAGAATTGAAATTTGATAAATTTATAAAGATAGATTATATATAAAAACAATGTTTATATAAAAAAACGATGTTAAATAATGTAAAAAGTTGAATATTTATGTAAAATGTGATATAATTGTTGTATGCCAAAGAAAGGCCAAAGTAACTAATATTTATAATGGATGATTATCCAAAAAGAAAAAGGAGAGAAAGAAATGGTTGAAGAATTACGGAGATTAGGAATCAAAATGTTTATGACAGGAGCAGGAATTATGGAACGGATGCTTCGAGGAGAGATAACAACAAGTGATTTATCAGAAAATGAACTTGATTTAGTATTAGCAGCATGGGACACAAGACATCATGTTCCACGAAACCAAATTGAAAACGCTGACAAGGTTAAACCAAACATTACAAAGGAGGAAGTAGATCTTGGAATATATTCTGAAGAAGAATATAAAAGAAACTATGTTGAACAAATTGAGAAATACTTGAAGGTAGCAATGTAGTTGAGTAGTTGAATCTATGAACTCGCTTCAGTCAATAGGGAAAAATTCCCTATTGACATTTTTTATATAAAATAGTATTATAGATAAAAATAATAAGGATGTTGATATAGAATGTTTCAAATTATAATAAAAATAGCAGGACTATTAATGGTGTTAAGTGGTGTAATCTTAATATATGATGCACGAATATTAACTAAAAGGTTTTTTCGGATTTGGTGACCAAAATGAAGGGAGTAGTGGATTAAAAATTTTAGGATTTTTAATAGCAATAGTTGGGGGAATCGTTATATATTTTTCTTTATAAAATTTTGTAAAAGTATTGACAATAAAAATATATTTTGTTATTATATTAATTGTTAGTTAAATAAATGCGGATGTGGCGGAACTGGTAGACGCGCTGGTCTTAGGAAAATAAAGTACACATTCCATTATGTTTTTTGAATAGTATTAAATAGTAAATTAAATAGATTTTTAAATGCTTTTGAGTTTATTAAATATTTTATAGTATTTTAAATATTATAAAATATTTTTTTGTTTGGTTAGCAAGTGGTTAGCAAAAAGAACTAGAAAATATCTAGTTCTTTTTTAGATGTTCAAATAATCTAATACCATCTACAAAACCTAATAAATAACTTCTGTGTAGTTCTAAAGATTGCATTTCAAATAAGATATTTGAAATATTTTCATATAATTCAACATCAGTATTTAATTTTTCACTAAGTTCTTTATATAAAGTATTATAATGTAAATTTAATGCTTTATATTTTTTTGAATTCTTTAAATCTCTAAATGAATTTTGTAATCTTTCTTCTATAAATGGTGCTAAATCTTTTTCAATTTTATCCATATTTCTCTCCTTTCCTACATGATGTTTATATTATATAACGAAAAAATGAGTTATGCAAATGAAATATCTCATGTAGAATATGAATAATGAAAGCGGGAGGGATTAAATATGATAGAATTAAATGTATTAGAGCTTTTAAAGAAAAAAGGTAAAACAAAATATTGGTTATTTAATCAATTAGAAATGAGTTATACAAATTTTAACAATATTGTTATGAATAGAACAAAATCAATAAAGTATGAAAATATCGATAAGTTTTGCAAAATTTTAGATTGTAAACCTAATGACTTATTTAAAATAAAATAATATAATATATAAATAAAAAATCTCCTATGTCAAGCCTTCGGAACATTTTATATGTCCGAAGGCGACTAGGAGTTTATTTACATTATATTTTAATTTCTATACTATTTATTTTAGCTATTATTTTATATTCTTCATTTTTTAAATAAAGACCTTTATATTCTGGGTTAAAAGCATATAAAAATATATTTCTTCCTAAGAATATTGCGAGTCTTACATATTTGATATTATTATACTCGACTAATAAAATATCTCCATTTTTATACGAATCTTTAATTATATATCTTAATTTGCTATTTTTAGGAATTTTACTTTCCATAGAATTATCGTTCATAATTATATATGGAGTTTCAAAATTAATTACTAAATCATTTTTTTCATTAGTAACCTTAAAATAATCGTTATCAGTAGTTATATTATTTTTCATATCTAATATTTCAATTATTATATCTAAGATAGTTTGATTTTTATATTCTTCTAAAAGAATTTTTTTTGTGTCTTCATTAATTATATTTTCTAATCTAGAAACAGATAATTCAAATAGTAATTCTTGATATCTATTAAAAAAATCAATTAATTCATGTGGAGCTTTTTCTAAATAGGCTTGTAAAACAAGTTTTCTTTCATCAGCATTACATATTTTTGCAATAGCCCTAGAAACATTTTCACTAGGCGGTATGGCTTTTCCGTTTAATATTTCATTAATTCTTCCTCTACTTATTGGACAACCTAATTCTTTACATTTATTTGACAATTCATCTTGTGTAATATTAGCTTCAGCTACAATTTTTTGTAATAATTTTGAATACATACTTTATTCCTCCAATGTAATGTTTTATTTTACTTTTTTTAATTATACTTGCACGATTGTAGATTGTCAAATTACATAGTGTAATTCTAATATTTACTATTTATTTTCTATATTTTATAATCCATTCAAAGTTGCAACTTATTAGCAATATTTTTTCGCCTTTACAATGAGAAAAATTGTGTTACCCTATTTGGGGACAAGCAAAATATATGAAATTTAATAAAAATAGTTATATTTAATTTTATGAATAATTTTAATAATGGAAATTAAGTAATTTTGCTTGTCGCAGCTTGTTAGAAACACAATTTTAGAGGCTTGTTGTAAAGGAGAAAAGAAAAAATATTGCGGAAAATATAGAGGGCTATCCATACTATTAGTAGCCCCCACAACACCATAAAAAAATTGAAAGGAGATTCATAGGTTGATTAATAAAGTTTCAAATATAGATACCATATATTTATTAGTAGATATATATGATTATGAAGAAACATCATTTAAAATTTTAGACTTTTTAAAAAAAGAAAAGGAAAAAGCAAAACGATTATTAAGTAATAATTCTAATTATAAACATTTAGTTAATATTAATAATATATCATTTGAATTATTACCGAATGGCAGTAAAGGATATGCTTATATATTACATAATAGTGGATATGAAATTAAAATTTCACAATTCAAATCAGGAATTGAAAATTTTAGTCCTATTCAAATTAGGATAAGTTCAGAATATCTATGGGCAAAAGGCTTAATTTATTCATGGCGAATAATACAAGAATGGATTGAAGAAACATTTGGAGAAATTGAAAAAAACAAAATATCTAGAGTAGATATATGTATGCATGTTTCTAATATAGATTTTATAAAAGATTATCAAAATAGTTATAAAGGTGCATTTAAAAAAACAGGAGTGACATATACAGGAGATAATATAAATTGCTTAACTTTTGGAACAAGAAAAGGTAAAAACATTTATTGCAGAATATATAATAAAACATTAGAAATAAAAGAAACAAAGAGAAAATCATGGTTTACTTACATATGGCAAAAAAATGACTTGGATATAGAAAATGTTTGGAATTTAGAATTTGAATTAAAAAGTGAATTTTTAAGAGAGTTTAATATTACAACAATTCAAGATTTAGAAAACAGCCTAAAAGATATTTGGACATATTGTACTAAGAAATGGCTGGTAAAAGTTGATAAAATAAATACTAGAATAGAAAGATGTCCTATAAATGAGGAATGGCAACAAATACAACATGCTTATGATAATTTTTTATCAAAAGGAATTATCAAAAGAGAAAAACAAATAGACATGGAAGCAGACACATTAATACCTAGTATTGTTGGCAATATAACATCATATTCAGCAAGGAAGAACATTATTTCTATAGATAATGCTTTTGGAAATTTATATAAAAATACAAAAAAATATTTAGCCATAAAAAATACTACTTTTGAAAATGAAACAAAGAAAAAAATAAATTTATTAAAGGAAGGCAGGTGTAATTCAAATGAATAATTTAGAAAATGTAAATGATTTAATAACTGTTCCAGAAATGGCAAAATTATTAAAAATAAGTCGTTCAAAAGCTTATAGTTTAATAAAACAAGTTGATTTTCCTATTATTAGAATTGGAAAATGTATCAGAGTTTCTAGAAATTCATTGGAACAATGGTTGAATATCTAACGAAAACATGATATAATCTTTGTTGAACTTAAAAGCGGAAGGGAGAGATAGTGCGAGGGCATATAAAGAAAAGAGGAAAAAATTGGAGTGTTATTATAGAATTACCCAAAGATACTATAACAGGAAAAAGAAAACAAAAATGGTTTACAGTAGAGGGTAACAAAAGTGATGCTGAAAAATTTTTAACAAGAAAATTACTTGAACTAGATACAGGAATATTAATTGATACGAAAAAAATGAAATACAGTGAATATTTAGATTATTGGTTTAAAGAAGTATGTATTAAAAACTTAAAACAAACAACTATAGATGGATACAAACATAATATTGAAAATCATATAAAACCAATTATAGGTAATATATACTTAGATAAATTAACACCATTACATTTACAAAATTTATATTCTAAAAAAATAGATAATGGAAAGTTAAAAAAGGAAGGTGGACTTTCAAAAAAGAGTGTTTTAACAATTCATAGAATTATACATCGTTCTTTAGAACAAGCTGTAAAATGGCAATTAATAGCTAGAAATAGTGCTGATAGTGTTGAACCACCTAAACCAGATAAATATAAAGCTAAATTTTTAAATGAACAACAATTAAATATATTAATAGATAAATCAAAAGATACTAAATTATATATTCCTATATTAATAGCAATTTACACAGGTATGAGAAGGGGAGAAATTTTAGGGTTGAAATGGGAAAATGTAGATTTGAAAAATGGTATTATAAAAATAAAACAAGCATTATATAGTACACAAAATGGTCTAGAATTTTCAACTCCTAAAACTGAAAGTAGTAATAGAAATATTTGCATACCAGAATTTTTAATAAAAGAATTGAAAAAATATAAAACAAGACAAGATAAAAACAAATTAAAATATGGTAATTTATATAAGGATACAGGAGCTATATGCACATTAGAAAATGGGAATTTAATAAATCCAAAAAGTTTTAGTAGAGATTTTCATAAATTATTAGAAAATAATAACTTGCCATTAATTAGATTTCATGATTTAAGGCATACACATGCTTCATTGCTGGTAAAATTAGGAGTACAGCCTAAAATAATTTCAAACAGACTAGGACATAGTAATATCAGCATAACAATGGACTTATATTCACATGTCTATACAGAAAGTGATAAAAGTGTTGCAAATATGTTTGAAAAATTATTAATAAGTTAAATTTGGTTAGCAAATGGTTAGCAAATTTAAAATTTTATAAAAATTCTATTGACAATAAAACCTTAAATGTGTTAATATAGATACTGTCAATAGAAAATGCGGATGTGGCGGAACTGGTAGACGCGCTGGTCTTAGGAACCAGTGTCAACGACGTGGGGGTTCGAGTCCCTTCATCCGCACCAACGACGTTTCTGTTCGAACTAAATTGAACAGAATTGATACAGAAATCAATCAGAAAATAAAATCTGGTTGATTTTTTTGTTGTATAAAAACAATATTAAAATCATCCAAACAAAAGGATGGTGCTAAAAATGAAGATAATTAAGCAAGAACTAGAATTTGAGGAATGTCTAAAACAACGACTGGAGTTTATATGTGAGTTTTCAAAAGTTACTCCTACCTTTATCAATGGTAGTATTAGAAAATTAGAGAGAACTAATCTTACATATATTGAGCCACATAGAGTGATTATTAAAAATATTACTTTTTTAGTTTTTAATTATTCTAATGATGTGTATATTTTTAACTTAACTAAAAAGATAAAATTATCAGAGTTAGAAGAATATTTGAAAAACATGCAATTGTAAATATTTGACATTTCTTAAAATCGTGATATAATATAGGCAATAAATTATGTATAGCTGTCCGTCAAAAGCTATATGTTTATGAGTACTTTGAAAAATTTATATTATATTGCATTATTATATTTTAGTTTATGATAAATGGATTTAAGAGATGTCAGTAGTACTCATATGTACTTTGATGTCTCTTTTTTGTTAGTCCGTTTTGAGATTGGAGGTTTGAAATTTGAACGAAGAAAAGAAAAAATGTGGGTTATATTTAAGAGTATCAACCGAAGACCAAGCATGCGAACGGCTTTAGTCTTCCAGAACAAAGAGAAAGATTGGAAACTTTTTGTAAGTTTAAGGGTTATGAGATAGTAGACTACTACGAAGATGCTGGAATAAGTGCTAAAACTGGTAATCATAGACCAGAGTTTGAAAGATTAAAAGAAGATATTAAGTCTAAAAGAGTAAATACTATTGTTGCCCTAAAACTAGACAGAATAACAAGAAGTATATTTGATTGGGAAAATCTAATAACTTTTTTAGATGAAAATAATGCTTATCTTGATTGTGCAAATGATGAAATAAATACTACAACTGCAAATGGAAAAATGATTTCAAGACTTTTAATGAGTGTTAGTCAAAATGAAATTGAGAGGACTAGCGAAAGAACAAAAGTTGGTTTAGCAGGTGCTATAAAGTCAGGGCATATTCCACACGTTGCTCCACTAGGTTAAAAACACGAAGATAAAAAGCTAGTAATAGATTATGCTACTAAAGATATTGTAGTTAGAATATTTGATTTATATTACAATGGCTATTCTTATCAAAAAATAAGCAATCTATTCAATGAAGAAAAAGTATTAGGAAAAGATAACTGGCGAGACTCAACTATACAAACTATTCTTGAAAATGAAATATATAAAGGCGATTTTGTTCATGGCAAAAGAACAAAGCACCCAACTTATTATGAAGATGTGGTAGAGCCTATTATCTCAAAAGAAATGTGGGCAGATTGTCAAGTACAGAAAAAGAAAAATTCAAGAAGTTATAAAAGAACATTGACTTATTTATATCTGCAAAAGTTAAAATGTCCTAAATGTGGCAGAGTTTTAGGTGGTAAAGCTACTACAAAGAAAAATGGAAATGCTTATTTCTACTATTATTGCAATGACTGCAAGATTGAATTTAAAGAAAAAGTTATAAATGATTATTTCAATCAGTTCATTAGTGAGTTAGTAGAATATGACTCTGTTGTAAATCAATTCTTCTTGCCTATGATAAAGCAAAAATTTGATGAACCTAGAGAACAACTAGAAAAGGAAATCAATGAGCAAAAAGTAAAACTAGAGAGAATAAAAAAGGCTTACATTAATGGTGCTTTTGAAGTACAAGAATATAAAGAAGAAAAGAAAATAGTTGAAAATGCAATTACAGAACTACAAAGCAAACTAGAAACTACTGACTGCACAGAAGAACTTAAATTTACTCCAAAGGATATTCTACTAAAAAGAGATATTGATTTTATAAATAAAGTCAAATTAGATAAGGAATATCAAGCAAGAACTAAAACTTGGAAAGATTATACTAGACAAGAACAAGCAGACTTAATAATGAAATATGTTGATGATATAGAACTTGCTTTAGTTGGTAATGAAGTAATTATAACACAAATCAATTTTAGAGACTCAATTTGTAAACCTTGTCAAGAATTATATGATAAAGGTTATATTGATAGTACAAAACCTATGATATTAGGTAATGTACTTGGTAGTGTAAGATTTAGTAATTACTTGCCCGAGGAAGAATGAGATTAAAATATTTAAAAGAACACAAAAAAGCTAATTATACTATAATGCTTATGAACTGAGCTTTAAATGCACACTTAAAAGAAATACAAGAAACGGCAGATAACAGAGTACAACAGATTATTAGTGAATTAAAAGCAAAAAGCGATTTAACCGAAGAAATGAAAAATACAGATATACTTTATTGGGTAGGTACGATGAACTCTATTAAGGCTCAAGCAGAAGAAATTGTTATTAGCGAATTAATTTATATATAGTTATACTGGCAGATTTTATTTGCAAAATTATGTAAAACGTGCTATAATTTTAATGTATAAATTTGTTACCCAAAAAGTATAACAACTTGGAGGGTAAAACCTCCAAGCAATTAAAGGAGGATTCAAAATGAGAATTGGTTTTTATGCAGGTAGCTTTGATCCTTTCACGAATGGTCATCTACATGTAATTACTCAATCTGCTAAGCTCTTTGATAAAGTTATCGTGGGAATTGGAGTTCATCCAAAGAAAACACGGCGATTTGACAAAGAACTAATGCAAAAGGCAATCGAACAGGTTTTGGCTCGGAACAATCTCAACAATGTTACCGTAATTTCTTATGATAATCTTTCTGTTGATGTTGCTACAGAATATCATTCAACCTTTTTAGTCAGAGGTATCCGAAATGGTATGGATTATGAATATGAAGAAAATATGGCATCTATCAACGAGGAAATATCCGAGCTTGACACAGTTTACATTAGAGCAGGTAATTTAGGTAATATCAGCTCAAGTATGGTTATGGAACTACTTAGAAATAATAAAGATGTTTCAAAATATCTTCCTAAGGAGGTTCTGGAATTAGTAAAAAAATAGAAACCCAAAAGGAGAAGGCTTGATATTATCTCATACCTTCTTCTTTTTCTAGAATTTTAGGAAAATCTATAATTTGTCCTTCATTTGCTGCAAGTACTTTTGGAAATATACATTTTGCTTCTTCTACATATTTTTCTGGCAATTCTTCTGGCCAAAAATGAGTTAACATTAATCCTTTAACATTGGCATCTTTGGCAATAGTTCCAGCTTGTTTAGCAGTTAAATGTGAATTAATTTTTGGAAATCCATAAGCTGTTAATAAACTAGATTCACAAATTAACAAATCAGCGTTTTTTGCAAATTCTACTAATTTATCTTTGCAAGAGAATGATGTATCAGAAGTATATACTATTGTTCTGTTATTATTAGATAGTTTTACTGCGTAAGTTTCTACAGGATGGTCTGTTTTACAAAAACTTATGCCAATATTTCCAATATTTAGATTTGTTTCTTCGCTGATAGCTGAATAATTAGCAAACGCATTAGTCTCTCCAATTATATCTTGATAAATATGGTCTGGACTTGATGGCATATATATATCAATTGGTCTTTCAATTCTCTTTTGATTATGAAAAACAAATGACGAATATTGCATATTGTAAACATCATTATAATGGTCTCTATGTAAGTGACTTAGAATAATTGATAAATTGTTTAAGTCACTTGGAAAATTTAATAAACTATGACTACCACTACCACAATCCAGCATTATTTTTGTTTCACCATCTGTAATTAGAAATCCAGGACAATTATGTCCTATTGTATTATAAGGCGATTGTGTTCCTAATACTCTTAATTTCATCGTTCATCTCCTCCAATATATTGTTCACTTATTCTATTAAGCATTTTCTTCATAGTTTGTGCTTGATAATTGTTTTCAAATATGTAATCAAAATTAATCTGAGAATAATCTATACTTGCAGAATCCCTTTTATCAAAGTATTCTTCAGATATATTATCTCTTTGCATTACTTTATTTTTTCTTTTTTCATCATCTTATGTAACTAAGACTTTACAATCACATTTTTTCCAATATCTACTATGAGGTAATAAAATCCATTCCAATATTATTGTTTCATCATCTTGAAATAGTATTGCATCTAATTGCTGTTGCATAAAGTATCTAAAATTTCTGGTCTAAATAGAGCTTCATGTCCTATTTTGTCTACGTCTATATGTTTGCATTTCAATTCTTTGGCTAAAAGAGATGCAAATGTTGTTTTACCACTTCCTGATTTTCCTGTAATACCTATCATTCATAATAGTACCTCCATAGATATTATACAATAAAATCAGCTAAAAACAAATACATTTGGCGAATTTAGAAATAATTTTTTGAAGAATTTTTATTTTTTGTATTGTATTTTATACAAAAAATGATATAATAAATGAAATTGATTGATATTTGTATCAATCGTCAAGAGAGCCAAAAAAGTTGTAGATATCTATGTCAATGGCACCAGTTAAACACAGTTTTTACTAAAACTCTCAGAAAATAAGAAAAAGTGAGAGTATAGAAAGTAATTTATATAGATGATTAGAAAGTATATATCTAATCATCTATTTTTGTCAAATTTTTTAGGCATATTAAAAATTAAAGAAAAAATATGTATAATATTAACAATATTATACTAAATAGCATACTAATATATTGAACAATAAAGAAAGGAGAATTTATGAGAAAAAAATTATCTAGTTTAATTATTAGTATGCTTATTCTAACCATATTTATAGGAAACTTTAATATTATAGTAAATGCAACTAATCAACCAGATGAATGTATATCTACAACTGAAATACCAATGCAAACTATAATAGAAGAACAATCGTTAGAATATCAAAGTACAGAGGAAGAAGAATTTAAAAAAGAAAATGAAGAAGCATATAATAGAGCAAATCAAAATGACAATAACCAAAAAAATAGAAGTAGTAATTTCCAGTTAGGACCATATGAAGGACTTATATATTACTCACAAATAGATAATAGATGGAGAAACGACCCTTATACAATAACAGGCAATCCATCACAAACAATAGGAATTAGTGGATGTGGCCCAACAGCAGCGGCAATGGTAGTTTCTAGTATAAAAGGAATTATAACACCTCCACAAATGGCAAATTTATATGTAGAAAATGGTTTTAGAAGTAGAGATAACGGAACTTACTGGTCAGCATTTAAGTGGACAGCAAATAAATTTGGAATAGGATTTGAAGAAACTACAAGTTTAAATCAATCAATAGAATTGGTAAAAAATAATTATTATGTGATAGTAAGTGTAAATGATGGATTATTTACTTCAGGAGGACATTTTGTTGTTTTAGTTGGAATTAGTGGAGATTACTTAGAGATTTTTGATCCATATTTATACAGTGGAAAATTTGATATTCCGAGTAGAAAAGGAAAGGTAACAGTTGAAGGAAATAAAGTTTATTGTAGTATAAATAATTTTAGAAATTATGCAAATTATCAAAGATTTTTTGCTTTTAAAAATGATAGAGGAAATAACGAAAGCGAGACCGAAGATATTACAATGCCAGAATACACAAGATATGTAAAAACATCAACAGGAATAGGAGTAAATGTAAGAAGTGGACCAGGAACAAGATTTTCAAAAATTAAAGCATATCCAGATGGAACTAAAGTAACAGTATATGAAATGGAAGGTAATTGGGCAAGGATTGGAAAAAATGAATGGATAGACTCAAGTTATTTAGTAGTAAGATATAATAATCAAATAGCAGATTATATTTTTAATCCATATAAAGTTGAAATAATATCTCCAATAGGCTTAAACATTAGAATGGGAAATTGTATTTCATATAAAAAAATAGGAGCATATAGATATGGAACAGTTGTAGAAGTATTAGCAGAAAAGAATGGTTGGGGAAGAACAAATATAGGCTGGATAGATTTACAATACACTAAAAAAATTGAAAATATACCTTCAACAGTAGGAATGGTAAAATATTTTAAAGGAAGAACAATTTTATACCAAAATCCAAGTTTATCCGGAATAGAATATCAATATTTACCAAATACAAGTGTTATAATTTTAGAAAACGTAAATTCTCAAGTGGATAAAGTTAAAGTAAGAGAAACAGGAAGAATAGCTTATGTTAGAAATAATAGTTACAAATAAACAGAATCAAAAAAGAGCATAATTTACAAAAATGCTCTTTTTTGATTTACAAATTTAAGGTAAGAAGTTATAATATTTATAGTATAATTAAAGTTGAAAGGGCCATATAAGAATAAATGATAGTAGGAAAGAATAAAGAATATATTGTAGAAATAATTGATAATGGATTTGAAGGAGAAGGTATAGCAAAAATAAATGATTTTACTATATTTATACCAGGAGCAATAAAAGGAGAAAAGGTAAAAATATTAATAGTAAAAGTATTATCTTCGTATGCATTTGGAAAAATATTAGAAATATTAGAAAAATCAGAAAATAGAATTGAACCTGATTGTAAAACATATAAAAGATGTGGAGGATGTAATTTAAGACATATAAAATATCAAGAAACTCTTAAGCTAAAACAAAATGCAGTTCAAAGTTTAGTGGATAAGACATTAAAAAATAAAATAAGAGTAAAAGAAACAATAGGAATGGAAAATCCATATTATTATAGAAATAAAGTACAATATCCAGTAGGAATTGATAAAAATGGTAAACCACAAATTGGCGTTTTTGCAAATAGAAGTCATGAAATAATACCAATAGAAAAATGTTTTATTCAAAATGAAAAATCTGAAGAAATAGCAAAATATATATTTGAATTATGGAATGAAAACAACTATACAATTTACAATGAAGAAACAAGAAAAGGATTATTAAGGCATATTGTAATAAAAACAGGAATAAAAACAAATCAATATATGTGCATATTAGTAGTAAATGGACAAGGTTTTGACAATGAAAAAGAATTTGTAAGTAAGATAGCAAACAAATATAAAGAAATTAGAGCAATTATTGTAAATAGTAATATGAAAAATACAAATGTGATATTAGGACTAGAAAATAGAACAATATTTGGTAAAGGATATATAGAAGATAAATTGGGAGAATATATATTTAAAATATCGCCACTATCATTTTATCAAGTAAATCCAATACAGGCAGAAAAACTATATAACTTAGGAATTGAAAAGGCAATGATAACTAAAGATGATATTGTTTTTGATTTGTATTGTGGAATAGGTACAATATCACTATTTATGTCAAAATATGCAAAAAAGGTTTATGGGATTGAAATAGTGGAAGAAGCTATAAAAGCAGCTAAGGAAAATGCTGAAATTAATAGTGTTGATAATGTTGAATTTATTGCAGGAGATGTAGAAAAGGTATTGAGTAACATTATTTATGATAGAAAGATTATTCCTGATATTGTTATGGTTGATCCTCCTAGAAGAGGATTGGATAATACTAGTATTAATAATATCTTGAGTATTAAATCAAAGAGATTAGTGTACATTAGTTGCAATCCAGCGACTTTGGTTCGTGATTTGGCAAAGTTAGAGGAAATGTATGAGGTGGAAGAGATTGTTCCTGTGGATATGTTTCCGTTTACAAGCCATGTTGAGTGTTGCTCGGTGCTATATCTAAAAGATTCGATACAATAGTTGAATTTACTGCATTTGAGAATTTTTGTAGTTTTGATAGAAAAGGCAAAAATAAGATAAAAAGAGTGGAAAATCATAAAATTAAAGTAACGATAGAAGCTGACCTGGTGTGCGGAGCAGTATAAATTTAATAAAATGTTTAGAGGTAAAACTTAAATAAGATGTTAAAGGCATCTTATTTTTTTGAAAAATAAGAAAAAAATTGTTTGGTAGTATTGCGAATTCTAAAAAAGGATGCTATAATGCAATTGTCCTATAAAAATGGTTATAGGAGATAAAATTGAAACAATTGCAAGTATTAAACAAGAAATATTTACAATAATATTCTCATAATTGGTACTATTCAATGCAATTGTAAGCACTTTGAATATATCTGTTAAGATTGTGTTCATCGTTGCACGCTCCTCTATAATATACCATATTATTCCTATGGTGAGGAGAGAAAGATAGATTATAATATGGAAAGAGAGTCATCGTTTTTTATATTATAAGGAAGGTACAGGTCTGTCAGTCAATTAGATATCTATCGGTCTAGACTGGCAGGCATTGGATTTTATATGAAAAAAGAAAAAGTATTTAAAGTAAAAAATTATCCCCATTTTGATAATAAGAAGAATAATTATAAAAAATATATACCATATGTAATGAACAAAGAATGTGTAGAAAAGCATCCATTTTTTCCATTCATACATTACACAGATAAAAGAAGAAAATATAATGGAGAAGAATGTAAATATAAAGAAAGAGAAATATATTATGCTTCTCATATAGATAGATATATTTATCAATATTATAGTTTTTTGTTAAATGAGAAATATAACCGAAAAGTTAAAAAATTAGGATTAAACAGAGCGGTAATAGCATATAGAACAAATCTTCATAAAAGTAATATTCATTTTGCTCATGAAGTAATGATGTATTTAAAAGAACAAAAAGAAGCATTTATTATTGTTTCAGATTTTTCAAACTTTTTTGATACATTGAATCATGAATATTTAAAACAAAATATTAAATATATACTTGAAAAAGATAGAATATCAATAGATTTATATAAGGTGTTAAAAAATGTATGCAAGTTTTCTTATATAGAGCTAGAAGATATTTTAAAAGAAGTTAATATTGAAGAAAAAGAATTAAACAAAGTTAATAGATTTTTTGAAATAGAAGAATTTAGAAAAATAAAAAAGAAGTTATTGAAGAATAATAAAGAAGACTTTGGAATTGTACAGGGGTCACCAATGAGTGCTGTACTATCAAATATTTATATGATTAAATTCGACAGTTTAATTAATAATTTAATAACATCACATAATGGAATATATAGAAGATATTCAGATGATATATTTATAGCAGTTCCTAATATTGAGCAGGGAAAGCAAATTTGCAATCAAATAAAAGATTTTGTGGATAGTATTCCTAATTTACAACTAAGTGAAAAGAAAACTAAATATTTTATAAAATATGATGATAGTTTAGCAGAATTAAATAAAGAAAATTTAGAAATAACAAATGAGAATGCGAGATTAGATTATTTGGGATTTAGCTATGATGGTAACAAAATAAAAATCATAGAAAAAACCGTTTCTAAATTTTATACGAAAATGTATGCTAGAGTAAAAACTATAAATAGATATAGTAACAAGTTAAACAGAAATATAGGAAGAAGAAAGATTTACAAACAATATTCTCATTTAGGGGCAAATACAAAAAAAGTAAAAGAAGGAAACTTTTTATCATATGTAAATAGAGCAAAAGATGTTTTTAAAGAAGATACAGAGTTTGACAGACAAGTTAGAAATGCTTGGAAAAATCTTAATAAAAGATTAGATAATGTAAAGTGTAAAAGAGGTGAATAAATGAGCAATATACAAGCAGAAGAATATAAAAGTTTTGAAGAAATAAAAAAGATTAGAGAAGATGGAACAGAATATTGGAATGCAAGAGAACTAAGTGAAGTATTACAATATAAAAAATGGGAAAATTTTTCCAAAGTAATAGACAGAGCAAAATTAGCATGTCAAAATAGTGGTAGAAACATAGATGACGATTTTCCTGAGGTCAGGAAAATCGTTGAAGCAGGCGCAACACAGAAAAAGGTTACTGATTATGAATTATCAAGATATGCTTGCTATTTAATTGTACAAAATGGAGATCCAAGAAAAGAAGTTATTGCATTAGGGCAGACTTATTTTGCAATTCAAACACGAAGACAAGAAGTAGCAGATTATTTTAATCAATTAGATGAAGACAATAAAAGATTAGTGATTCGTGGTGATATAAAACAATGGAATCAAATGCTATTAGAAGCGGCACATAATGCAGGTGTAATAACAAATGAGGAATATGCAGAATTTCAAAATGCAGGATATATGGGATTATATGGAGGTCTTACAGTAGATGATATTCATAAAAGAAAGGACCTAAAAGATAATGAAAAGATACTGGATTTTATGGGGAGCACAGAGTTAATTGCTAATTTATTTAGAATATCACAAACAGAAGAAAAACTAAAAAAAGATAAAGTACATAGTTGTAGCAAAGCAACTGCTACACATTATGAAGTTGGTTCAAAGGTAAGAAAAGCAATAGAAGATATTGGAGGAACAATGCCAGAAGATTTACCAAGACCAGAGAAAAGTATTAAACAAATAGAAAAAGAGCAATTAAAAAGATTAAAAGATAAAAAAACGAAATTGATGTTAGATGAATAAAAGATAATATAAATTCGTCACACACAGTGTGACAAATTTGAAAATATGAAAAAGTTAAATTTGAAAGTGCTAGAAATAGCACTTTATTTTTTTGACAAAAAATGTTATAATCAAGGAGAAACATAAAAAAGAAGAGGATATAATGATAAATTTAGAAGAAAACAATATAAATTTTTATATTAATAAAATAAAAATAATAGAAAATTTTAATAATTTTAATTTGTTAGGTGATGTATATTATCCATTAAAAACAAATTCAAATAAAATGATAATAGAAATGTTGAAAACTAAGGTGAGTAAAGAAAATAATGGATTTTTAATTAGTTCAATATATCATTTTGAAACTTTACAAAAAGAAAATATTAATTCATTAAAAATGTGTTTTATAAATGTATTAGCTGAAGATGAAACTGTAAAATATTTATATAATAATGGTGTGAGATTTTTTACATTTGACAACTTAAACTCAGTAATCAATTTTTCAAAATATGCTGATTTATCAAAAGTAAAAATAGCAATTCGACTATCAACAACACAAGTATTTAATGATAAATTTACACATTTAGGAGCAAATTTAGAGGAATGTAAAAAAATATTTATCTTCTTAAAGAATAAATGTAATGATTATGGTATTTCATTTTATATACAAAATAACTTGAAAACAGAAAATGATGTTTTAGAAACAATACTTAAATATATGCAAGAAAAATATAATGATTTAGGAATAAATTTTGTAAGTATTGGTGGACTAAATAAAAGCAAAGAAATAAGTAAAGCAATGCTTGAAGATTTTAAAAATAAATTAAATATAAAACAAATAATTTTAGAAGTAGGAAGATATTTAGTAGAAGATGCTATTGATATGGAAACTAGAATTATTAGAAAGAATACAGTTGGAAATATAAAAACAATAATAATTAAGAATGGTATATATAGTGGCTTTTTTGATGTTTTACTTTATAATAAAAAGTTTTCAATATATTTAATAACTAAAGATAATGAAAAAATAAAAGTAGAATATGAAAAAAGTGAAATAAATGATTATGAATTTTATATGTGTGGAGGATCTTCAGATAGTGGAGATAAGATTGGGTTAATGTATATTAATTCTAAATATAAAGATGAGCTGACAACAGGGGCAAAATTTTGCATAAAAAATGTAGGAGCATATTTTGAAGAGTTTTTTATGCCATATAGTAATGATTTAAAGAAAGTATTTATAGAGGTGTGATTATGAAATTTAAAATGTTTAGTGTGGTTGTAGGAACAGAGGCGTGTATTTGTTCATGCCCATTTTGTGTTTCTGGTGTAAAACCAGACCAAGAAAACCTAAAAGAAAGAAATATAAATTGGAGAAATTTAAAAATTGCAGGAAATTTAGCTAGTAGAAGTGGAATTGATACTGTAATGTTAACAAGCAGAGGAGAACCAACACTTTTTCCAGAGCAAATAACAGAATATTTAAAACACTTAAAAGAGTTTCAATTTCCTTTTATTGAGTTGCAATCTAATTGTATTCCAATTGCTCTTAATAAAGAAAAATATGATAAATATTTAAAAGAATGGTATGATGAGGGTTTGACTACTATAACAATATCAGTAGTTAGTAATAGACCAGAAATAAATCAAAAAGTATATATGCCAGATAGTGATAAATATATAGATTTACCAAATTTAATACAATATTTACATGGTTTTGGATTTTCACTTCGACTTACTTGTGTATGTTGTAAAGATATGATGGATACAGTAGATAAGGTTGAGGAGTTTATAAATTTTGCAAAAGAAAATAAAGTAGAACAAGTTACATTAAGACCAGTAAATGATGAATTTAGAAGAAAAAGTGCAGAAGAATGGATTAAAGAAAATAAATTAACTGATGAACAAAAATTAAAAATAAAGGACTTTTTAGAAGAAACAGGAACTAAATTGCTAGAATTAGAAAGAATAGGAACTATATATGATGTAAAAGGGCAAAATATTTGCTTATCATTACCTTTAAATAAGAACACTAGAGATACAAATCCAGACAATGCAAGAAATTTAATATTTTTTCAAGATGGTCATATAAGATATGAATGGGAAATGGAAGGTGGAATATTGCTATGAAAGTATATAATGAGCAATCAGATAACTCATTAAATTATCAACTTATAAATGAACTTAAAAATATAAGAAAAACTAGAAAATTCAATGCAAAAGAATATATAGAACAAAAATCAAATTTGTTAAATAAGTATATGAACAAATATGGACTTAAAGCATGTGTAGTAGCTATAAGTGGAGGTATTGATTCTGCAATTGTATTAGGAATTATAAAAAAAGCTTCAGAAAAATCAAATTCGCCAATTAGGAGAATAATACCTATGTTATTACCAGTATTAAAATCAACAGGAGTAACTAATCAAAGTGAAGCTACAAGTAAAGGAAAAGAATTGTGTGAAAAGTTAGAACTTAAACCATATATAATTGATTTAACAACAGTTAATGATGAAATTAGAAACATTTTAGAACCAGTAGTAGAAATAAAAGGCGAAGATTGGGCAATAGGTCAATTAGCTCCTTATAGTAGAACACCCATACTTTATTATACATCAAGTTTATTAAATCAGACAGGATTGGGAGCAATTATATGTGGTACAACTAATAAAGATGAAGGTGCTTATTTAGGGTATGTAGGAAAAGCATCAGATGGAATGGTTGATGTTCAAATAATATCAGATATTCATAAATCAGAGGTTTATCAAGTGGCAGAAGAATTAGAAATACCAGAAAGTATTATAAAAGCAGTACCAACTGGAGATATGTATGACAATAGAACAGATGAAACTGTTTTTGGTGCATCTTATGATTTTGTGGAATTATATCTAAACTATTTGAATATGGAGGAGATAGAAAAACAAAAATTCATTAGTAGTTTAAATGAAAAAGCAAAAGAACAATTTGATTTTTATGCAAGAAATTTAGAAAATTTACATAGATACAATTTGCATAAATATATTGCTAAATCTCCTGCTGTACATTTAGATTTATATGATAGTAGTGTAAAAGGCGGATGGGATAATTACTGTCAAATAATGAATGAGTGGTTAAAAAAATAAAGAAAGGTGCAATCATGAGTGAACAACAATATCTTTGGGATAGATTAAATTTAGATAAAAATTTTAAATGTGCTAATGTAGATATTGCATATAGTAAAATAGAAAATAAGACTAATGAAGTAAAATTAGCATGGAAAATATTACGAGATGAATATTATAGTCAAGTTTATAAAAAGTATTTAGATATAGATACTGTTATAAAAGCAGGATTTATTTTAGATAGGTTAGAACTAGAGGACTTAAATTATTATAATTTAAGTTTACTTACTACACCAGTAAGTAAACTTAAAGATTCTAAAAAAAATCCAGTAGTATTACTTACAACAGGAGGATTTGACCCGATACATGATGGGCATATCTATATGATGGAATTTGCTAAAGAAGCATTGGAAAAAGAAGGATATGATGTTATTGGAGGGTATTTATCTCCATCACACGAGAGTTATGTCTCAACAAAACCATATTACAAGATAAATGCTTATGAAAGATTGGATTTGTGTCAAGAATGTGTCAAAGATAGTGAATGGCTAATGATAGATCCTTGGGAATCAATATATGTAAAAACATATATTAATTTCACAGATATAATACAAAGACTAGAACAATATTTAAAAAAACATGTAAATCCTAAAATACAGGTCGCATATGTATTTGGTGGGGATAATGCAGAGTTTATGTATTGTTTTGAAGATAAAGGAATAGGAATATGTGTCGAAAGAGAAGGACATAGCGAAAAGTTTACTGAAATGAAAAAGAAATTTAAAGGAAAAAACAACTTTTTCATTAGTAATAAGTCAATAGTATCCACATATTCTTCAAGAAATATAAGAAAAAGACAAGGATATAAATATAAAGACCAAAATTATAGCAAAGAAGATGGGGATTATGTTATAAGAAACGAAGGTATGATACCTTTAGCAAATTATAAGGAATATGTTAATAACGAAAAATTAGAAAATGCACACAAAAAGTTTTTAGAACAACTAATATTATGGCTAAATGAGGCTTTTGACAATAAATTAGATATAAAAACAATAGATATGCAGGAACAGTTAAAAAAAACATCTCATGTTTTAAATAGCAAACAGACAATAAGCCTTGATACATATTACAGAGGAACTTACGATATAGAAACAAGTAGACTATTTGATATAAGTGATATACAGAAAAAATATATATCTTTAATTGGAAGAATAGGACATGATACAATAGAAAATCAAATTGAAAAAATAAAAGATGGAGGCTATATATTAGTTGATGATGATAGTGCAACAGGAAAAACAATAAGGGAAATTATGAGTGATTTACCAGAAAGAATTAATATTGAACAAATATATCTTTTAGCAAGTATGTTAAATGAAAAAATATTTGACATAGTAGATCTTCGTGATTTTATTATAGGAGTTCAAAATGGTGGATTAGTAGTTAAACTACCAAATGGAGAAGTTGCAAGAGCTCCATATATGTTGCCATATGTATGTTTAAAGACTAGAGCTACAATTTCTGCATCGAAAGAAATGGAAATATCAATAAAATTGTGGGAAATGAATAAAGAATTTTATCAAGAAATTGGTGGTAATATTACATTAGCACGAACAGATAATGGATTTAAAAAATTAATGAATTATATAGGTTTTGATGATAATACATCACTTGTCGATATTTGTGATTGGCACATAAGAAAGTTGAAACAAGAATAATTGAGGAGATAGTATGTTAGAAAATAGTGAAATAAAAATAGTAGAATGTAACTATTGGGAAAGAGAAGATGCAATAAAATTCCTTATAAAAATTACTTCAGAGGAGTTCGGTTTTGCAGAATGGAATAACTACTTTGAGCATAAATTAGCCCAAAAATATAAAATAGGAAATAATAAATTTTGGATTGCTTTAAATTCAGAAAATAAAATTATCGGAACTTGTGGAGCTCTACAAGAATCTGATAAAACAATAAAAATGAATTGCTTTTATGTAGATTCTAAATATAGAAATTCTGGAATTGGAAAAAAATTTTATGATTTATTTTTAGAATTTGCAAAAAAAGAAAATTACAAAACAATCATACTATGTACATTTAAAGAATTTGATATAGCAATAAAATTTTATGAAAAAAGAGGATTTGGGCTATATGAAACAACTGAAGATGAGTTTTGGTATAAAAAAGAATTGTAAATTGTGAGGTGGAAGTATAATGGAAGATGAAATAATGGAAAAATTTTTATCTATAAATGAACAAACTTGTAATACAACAATAGGTAAGTATTCTTCAAAAAAAGAAACTTTTTATGAAGATATTAAAAAATGGCAAGAAAAAAGAGCAAATAAAGATAATACAATTAAACCAATACAATTTACTTTTGAGATTACAAATAGGTGTAACTGTAATTGTAAAGATTGTGGAATGTCAGCTAACAGTATTAAAATAGGAAAGACTAAATTGAGTGAAGAAGAATTGTATAAAGTGGTTGATGATTTATATGAGCAAAGAGTACCTGCTTTTGCTATAACTGGAGGAGAGCCTTTTTTAGAGTTTGAAAGTATGTGTAAAATGCTGAAATATTCTGAAAATAAATTAGATGTTAGTAAAATAATTTCAAATGGTTTTTGGGGAAATAATGCCCAGTATTATTTTGAAAAATTAGAGGAAGCAGGATTATTAAAAAATCAATTTTTTGTTCCATCATTACAAATATCAATAGGAGAACAAACTATTCCTTTAGAAGATATATGTAATATAATTAATTATGTGGCTACTCATTATACAATAGAACAATTGAATTTTGGAATTATACATACAAGACTAAATAATGATGGAGAATCTCAATTATCCAAATTATATAATATTTACCTTGAAAAATATGGAGAGTTTCCTACTGGAAGAATATATTTAACAGATTCTTACTATGTAAATGCAAATAGTGAAGCAAAGGAAGAAATTGAAACATATAAAATGTCTGTATATGATGCAATAAATGAATGTGATAATAGATTTGAAATAGAAGTAGGAAAATTTGTAAGTCCAAAAGTATTTATGAAATGTAATGGGGACTGTTATCCATGTGAAGTATTTAATATGCATAAAGACTTGTTTTTAGGTAACTATTTTGAAATAGGTTTAGCAAAAGTTTTGGAAAACTTAAATAATAACAAATATGTTAGATTTATAAGAAAATATGGCACAGTAGGTTTTAGAGAGGTTATTCCAACAAGAATTTTAAAGCAAAACTTCTGCGAAACATCTTGCTATGGATGTGAATTTTGTATAAAGTTGTGTGAGAAAAATAATTTAATAAGGTAGGAAAATATGAAAAATATAGATGAAATACCAAATATAAAAAAAGAATTTAAAGAAGAAAACTTATGTGAGCAATATGCATATAAAGCTAAAGAAAATTACAATGTAGTATATATAAATCCAAAACTATATGAAGAAATATTCGAAGAAGAATATGAATGGGAAAAAGCAAGCAGGCAAATTAGTGAAATGTTTTCTATAACTTTAGATGAAGAAAAATCTAATAAGCAAATAATAGGAAAAGCTTTTAGCGATAAACAATTAGATCCAACAGGAATGGCTTTAAGTGGGAATTTAGGTTCAGGTAGAGCATATTTTTACGGAAGTAACTTTAATATAAAAGGAGATAAAACAAAACTTGCAACATCTCCAAAATCAATTTATAGTAATGGTAAATATGCATTATCAGCAGCAATTAAAGAAACAGTTATTAGTAATATATTAGCAGATGATTTTGCTATTCCAACTTTTGAAAGTTTGGTAATATTAGAAACAAAAGAAAAATTTGATTTTATAGATGAATACTTGGACTCTGATGACATAATTAGAGCAGAAATTTATAATTTACCATGTTGTATAGAAATAAGAGTAAATAAAGACAAAGAATTATATCGTATTAGTAATAGCTTAATTAATAAAGATACATTTACACTAAAAGATGCTGAAAACTTTTGTGAAAAATTAGCAAAAATAGAAGCAAATAAGTTCTGTGATAGATTTTTGCATGGTTCATGGTCTGTTGGCAACATTTCAACAAAAGGCAATTTAATAGATTTTGATACAGCCACTTTTGTAAAAGGAAGATTTCCTCAATATTCAAATACTAATAAATATAAGTCTAATTATTTTGGATACGAATTGTTAGGGCAAAAATTAATGATAAAATCTATTATAGACAATGAAAACATAGAAAATGCTAAAGAAACTCAAAATCAATTAGAAGATTTAATGGACAAGAAATATAATGAAACAATGAAAATTAAATTTTGCGATTTGATAGGTTTAGATTATAATTTGCATTACGAAAAATACAGTAAATATATTGATAGTCTATTCGAAAAATTTAACATCCTATCAAGAAAATTTTTACCTAATTATTATGAAACTAATGTTGCAGAAGATAATGGAGAAATTACATATATATTTGATTTTTCCAAATTCTTTCAAAATTATCTGATAGAAAAAGAGAAAAATAAATCCAATAGACTATTTGGACTAAAACTATTGTTTAATAAAGCAGAAAATATATCATACGAAAAAGTAGGTATGATTAAAGAAAAAGTGGAGGAATTTTTTAGTGAAGATTTAGTATATGAAAGTGATATGGATAATTTAATGATTGATGCAATGGACTTTATAGAAGAATACGATGAATTATTTACTAAAGTAAATGAAGACAATGACTTATCAAATATTAAATTACAACAATACATAATAAATGCAGATAGAAATTATCTTTATGGAAACAGAAACATATATGGTGAACTTTCTTATTTATATGAAAATCAAAAAATAGATTCTATAACATTAAATAAAATTATAACTGCTTTAATTAAAACAAATAAAAGAAACAATTATAATAAACAAAATGAAAATATAATTGGTTTACAATTATATGATGATTGCTTAACTTATTTTGTAATATCCTCAAATTACTACTATTTGGTGCTAGAACCTTTTTCTAGTGTGGAAATAGAATTTTCAAAAGCTATAATAAATGGAGAAGAATTAATGATGAGCCATAGTTCAAATGAAAATGGTAATATAATAATTAGTGAAAAAGTAGAATTTAATACTTTACCAAATATATTAGCTTATGATACAAAAATAAAAATTAATGGTATAGAATGCAAAAATAAGTGAAAATGGCGAAATAACAATATGAGTTAAATAATCTGGGGAAAAAATAGAAAGAAAATTTTAAGAAAAATATA
>USFW01000024.1 GCA_900553985.1 uncultured Clostridium sp. | reverse complement strand
AGCTTTGACTACTGCTATTACTAAAATGGATGACCAGGTCTTAAAGAAGGCGGCTTATAGTAATGTGGGACAGTCATTACAAGGATCTGTATCGGGATTACGTGTTGTCAATACTACAGGGCAGCCAGGTAGCTCACCTAATATAACTTTGCGTGGGGGAGCAACAATTACGGGGGATAATAGTGCCGCATTAATTATTGTTGATGGAATAGTGCGTAATAATATGGCAGATATTAACTCCTCGGATATAGAATCTATCCAGGTTTTGAAGGATGCTGCATCGACGGCTATCTATGGTGCTCGTGCTAATGGGGGTGTTATCTTGATTGAAACGAAAAAAGGTAAAGAGGGAAAAGTAGATGTTAATTATAAATTCAAGATGGGTATGAACTTTGCCCGCAAAGGATATGAATATCTGAATGCTGGTGATTATTTGTATTATACTCGACTAGGATTTAAAAATGCTAACCAAGCGGTAGCAGGATATAGTGATGGATGGAATCCTGATACTCAGAATGGTTGTGGTACAACTAAAAATAACTATGATGTACGTTATTTGGAAGGCAATGAGGATTTGGTGAATCAAGGATGGCAGACGATGACTGATCCTTACTCTGGTAAACAGTTGGTTTATAAAGATTATCATGGAGCTATGGATGATGAGATTTTTAATTCACCCACTATTCAAAAATCATATCGAAATGCTAAAAACGAATTGCACGATTCCATAGATAAATTACTAGAAACTGCTTTAAAAGAAACATTTGATTCCATTAAACCAAACACAACTTTGTTTTAAATGTATGTACCATAATTGGTCGTTAATGGTACTTATAAAATGGTACTTTTCCAAATTAAACATTGCATTTGTTGTAAGTACTGATATTTCAATGTCTATCGGCTTAATTATAATCGTCTTTAAAAAGTTTCAAAAATTAGTACCGAAAGGCTTGACTTATGAAACTGCTTTATGGTACTGTCTGTCTAGGGGGTAGATATTATGTTAATAGGATACAAAAGGGTTTCAACCCAAGACCAAAAGTTAGATAGACAAACGGATTTGCTAAACGAATGTGGTGTGGAAAGAATTTTTGCAGAAAAGGTTACTGGTACTAAAAAGGAAAGAATAGAATTGAATAAAATGCTAGATATGTTAAGAAAGGACGATGTTGTTATTGTTACTGATTTAACTCGTTTATCTCGTAGTACAAAAGACTTGTTTGATATTGTTTCTGCAATAGAAAGTAAAGGGGCTGGCATTAAGTCTTTAAAGGAAAGTTGGCTTGATACTACAACACCACAAGGCAAATTGTTGTTTACAATATTGGCTGGGTTATCACAATTTGAAAGGGACTTGACTGCTGAAAGAACAAAAGAAGGGTTAGTATCTGCCAAAAATCGTGGGACTAAACTTGGGCGCCCTAATAAATTCAATGATAAAAAAGAAACCATACTAAATATGTATAATTCAAATGACTATTCTATAAATGATATTATAACTGCTATTGGTATATCAAAAACAAGTTTGTATAGATTAGTAAATTCTAATACATGAAAAGAGATGACCAGTGTAATACCAGTCATCTCCAAGAGTTTCACATTGTGTTCGCCTTATTCTTCTGTTTCAGAATCTGTTTCGGTTTCTTCGGGAGAGTCTTCATCATCTCCTTCAGGCTTAACTCCGAAAATATCCATCAGAATTCCGTAAAAATTCTGATTGCATTTAGGTTTAGGCTGGGTTTCATCCACGTGTGTAATGATACCTTCCTTGCCTTCTTCGGAATTCTCCCATGAAACCTCATTGTAAGACATACAGTCGTCGGCTCTTTTAACGATTTTGACGTTGAAACCGTCCTTTGCCAACATTTCTGCAACTTCGGGGTATAAGGTTCCATGACCTACATGGGCGCTTTTCCAACCCCAACCCATTGCCTGCTCGATGTCCTTCATTGCAGACTCATACTGTGGCTGAACAGATGCTTTCCGTGTTTCAAATGCTTTCATAGTAAAATCCTCCTGAAAATTGTTTTAAATGTTTTTTTACTATTTTTTCCCTTCAATGAGATTCTCCTGATGTTTTTTCTACCAATAAGGTAACAAACCAATCGAGAAAATATTCTCAATTTCAAAGAAAAACTTTGTACATTTTTATTATAACACATTTTATGTTAAATTGCAAATTTTGTTCTGCAACTGCAGTAATGACGAATGAAAAATTTTTTCTTAGAAAATTAAAGTTTTTAAAACTTATTTTTAATATTTTTTCGCACTCCAGTATTTTCAACACTTTCAAGGTTTATTGTTTTTGTTTTAAAAACCGCAAAGTCTCTATACTACTATATTTTTAAAATTTGACTTTTCAGGACTAAATTATGAAAAATTTTAAAAAAGTCTGCTAATCGTTGATATTAAATGGTTAGCAGACTTGAATTTGCTAAAAATTTGATTTTTTAGAGATAATTTATTAAAATATCTTTGGTGATTAAACAAATGAAAACAGAAAATATAAAAAATAAAATAAATTGTGAGAAATTTGATATGAAAAAATTAAGTATAAAAGAATTAAAACATCTAAAAAATCAAGCCAAAAGTCTAACAGATAAAAGAATGAAAAGAAAGTGCAAATATAAAATATGGGATATAGTATGTGTGGCACTGTTAGCGGTAATATCTAATTGCAATGAATGGGAAGAAATAGAAATGTTTGCCGTAAAAAATAAAGAATGGTTAAGAAACTTTTTGTTGTTAACAGGAGGAATTCCATCAGCCCAAACATATGAAAGAGTAATTTCATTATTAGAACCAAATGAAATTAATAAAATATGTGTAGAATTTTCAAATATATTAACAGAAGCAAATAAAAAGAAATGTATCATTTTGATGGAAAAATAGAAAGAGGAAGTTCAAGAAAAGATGGAGAAATAAAGCCATTAAATGTATTAAACGTATTTTCAAGTAAATATGGAATATGTGTAGAACAAGAAATGATAGAAGAAAAAACAAATGAAATAACAGCAATCCCAAAATTAATAGAAAGATTAAATTTAAAAGGTGTAATATGTACATGGGATGCATTAAATACCCAAAAAGAGAATGTAAAGGCAGTAATAGAAAAAGGAGGAGATTATTGTGTAGCCTTAAAGGGAAATCAAGGAAATTTTTATACTGATGTACAAGATTATTTTGATGAAGATAAGTTATTAGTTATAGAATCAGGATATGAGGGAAGTTATAGTCTTACAAGAGAAAAAAGCCATAATCAAATAATAACATACGAATATTATCAAACAGAAAAAGTAAAATGGTATTTTGAGAAAGAAAAATGGGAAAAATTACGAAGTATAGGAATGGTAAGAAAGACAATAGAAAAGCTAAATGGAAAAAAGGTGATAGAAAAAAGATACTATATATCAAGTTTATTAAGAGATATAGAAACATTTTCAGAAGCAATTAGAAGTCATTGGGAAGTAGAAAATAAGTTACATTGGCAGATGGATTATACGTTTAAATGTGATAAAAATCAGACAGTAAATAAAAAAGAATTATTTAATTTACAAATAATAAAAAAATTTGCACTAAATATATTAAATTTAGTAAAAGAAGATTATAATAGAAGTTTAAAGAAAATCAGATTTTTAGTAAGTTTGGGAGCAGAAGAAGAAATACATAACATATTTTATATATTACATAAGAAAAAGTTAAATTTTTAACAAATTTAAGTCTGCTAACCATTTAATATCAACGACTAGCAGACTTTTTTTAAAATTTCATGATTTAGTCCTGTATTTCATTTATATTACATTAATTAAAATTAATATTTTATAGTCTAAATTATTATCATTTATTCTTCTATTTTCTTTATTATATCAATTTCATTATTGGAAGCTTTTACTTCTTCTCCTGTTTTCATATTCTTAATTGTAACTACATTTTCCTTTATTTCATCTTCTCCTATAACTATTACATATGGAATTTCCAATTTATCTGCATATTTAAATTTTGCTTTTATTTTCTTTTCATTCAAATATATTTCTGTATTTATTCCAGCATTTCTAAGCTTTGTTGCAAGTTTTATTGGCTCTTTTAAATCTTCTACCATAGGAATTATTAATATTTCAGCAACTGACTTTTTGTCTGCTTTTATTATATTTAACTCATTTAGCTTTGAAAATAGCCTTGTTAAACCTATTGAAACACCAACTCCAGGTAAGTTTTTGTTAGTATAATATTCTGCTAGATTTTCATATCTTCCTCCAGAACAAACACTTCCTAATTCTCTATATTCATTTAAAAATGTTTCATATACTGTTCCTGTATAATAGTCTAAGCCTCTTGCAATGGTTAAATCTACATTAAAATTTTCTTCTGGTACTCCAAATAATCTTACATTTTCTATTACCGTCTTTAACTCTCTTATACCTTGATTAAAAATTTCATTTTGTATACCTAAGCCTTCAAGTTTTTCTATTTTTTCATCTGATGTCCCTTGAATTTCTATAAAATCAATTATTTTTTGTATTTGCTCTTCGTTTAAACCTATTTTCTCAAATTCTTCTATTACACTATTTTTTCCTATTTTTTCTATTTTATCAATTATTCTTAGTATTTCTTCTGAATTTTCTTTTTGATTTATACTTTCAAAAATCCCATTTAAAATTCTTCTATTATTGATTCTTATTGTAAAATCTTTAAATCCTAAATCTCTAAATATTGTATAAATAATACTTGGAATTTCTGCATCATTTATTAAACCTAATTTTCCATCTCCAATTATATCTATATCACATTGATAAAATTCTCTATACCTTCCTTTTTGTGCTCTTTCACCTCTATAAACTTTTCCAATTTGATATCTTCTAAAAGGAAAGCTTAAATTCCCATAATTTTTTGCAACATATTTAGCTAGTGGTACTGTTAAGTCAAATCTTAAAGCTAAATCTGTATCACCTTTTTGAAATCTATATATTTGTTTTTCTGTCTCTCCTCCTGCTTTTGCTAATAATATTTCAGCTAATTCTACTACTGGAGTATCTATTGGTAAAAAACCAAATTTTTTATAAGTTTTTTCTATCGTTTCCTTAATTTGATTAAATAATATTTGTTCATTTGGTAATAATTCCATAAATCCTGCTAAAGTTCTTGGCTCTATTTTATTCATTATATCACATCCTATTCTAAAGTGATTTTGGGGTCGGAGACAAAAATCATTGTCTTCCAAAATCACTTTTATCTTATTTTAAAATCTTTATATTTTCCAAATTCCCACTTAAAATTCTGAGATGATTTTTGTCTCCGACCCCAAAATCATCTTCCCCAAAAAATTACCAACTGTTTGGTTTTAATTCTAAGTAAATTGGCTTTTCATCTTTTAACATTGTTGCTCTTCCATGTCCTGGATATACTATTGTATTTTCTGGTAAGTTTAATAACTTATTAGTTATTGAGTCCATTATTTCTTCTATACTTGATGTTGGTAAATCTGTTCTTCCCCAAGTTCCTTTAAATATTGTATCTCCTGAAAATAGACATTCTTCTTTTTCACAATATAGACTTGTTGAACCTTTTGTATGACCTGGTGTATGAATCACTTTAAATTGTAAGTTTCCCAAGTGTAATAAATCTTCATCATCTATTCTTGAATCTGCTTCTAATTTTATCTCTGGAATATCTATTATTCTCGATAAGTTAATATTTGGATCATTAAGTCCTTCACTATCAAATCTGTGTATTAATATTTTTCCTCCACATCTTTTCTGCAATTCTGATACACCTACTATATGATCACCATGACAATGGGTTAAGTATATGTATTTTAAATTGCCACCCAAAATTTTAATAAGTTCTTCAATTTTTTGTACTTCTCCTGCTGGATCTATTACCATTGTTTCTTTACTTTCTTCATCAAATATTATGTAACAATTAGTTGGATCTCCTACCCAAGTTTTAATCTTTAGTTCTTTTAAAATCATTTTTCTTTTTCACTCTTTCCTTTTTATTCTTTACTTTAGTTTTTCTTACTTTTTTGTTTGATTTTAGTTCTTTCCTACATATCTTTTATTTTTTCAAGTTATTTGCAAATTTCGTTTTGTTACCTATATTTTGTTACTTTATTCTCTTGCTTTTTTATTTTATATTCAATTTTTTACCTTTTTTATATTTATTTAATAAATTGTACTTTTTTCTTTTTAAATTTTATTTTTTTCTTTTTACTTCATATACACTATCTACTTTTCTTATTGCTCTTAAAACTTTATTTAATTCTGTCAAATTTTCTAGTTCTAGTGTTATATTAATTATTGCAATTCTCTCCTTTGTAGTTTTTGTATTTACTCCTAATATATTAGCTTTTGTTGTTCCTAGTTCTTTTAAAATATCTACTAATAAACCTGTTCTATCGTTTGAAAATACTTCTACTTCTGCTTGATATGATGCCTTTTCTTCTTCATACCACTCAACATCTATCATTCTATTTTCTTCTGATATCAAATCTTTTACATTTATACAGTCTTTGCGATGTACTGACACGCCTCTTCCTTTTGTGATATATCCTACTATCTCGTCTCCTGGTAGTGGATTACAACATTTAGAAAGTTTTACTAAGCAATTATCTATTCCTTTTACTATAATTCCTGAATTTGACGGTTTTACTTTTCTTTGTTTTGCTTTTTTTAGTTCTTCTAGTTTTTGTTCAATATCTTCTTCTTGATGTTCTTTTCTATATTCTTGTAACATTCTTGCAATTACTTTTACTGATGAATTTGCTCCAAAACCAACTGCTGCATACATTTCTTCTATTGTCTTATATTTATATTTTTCTAGCATTGGTTCTATATATTCAGGTTTAAATAAATCAGAATGTGTAAATCCAATTCTTTTTAACTCTTTTTCTATTAATTCTTTTCCCTTTTCTATATTTTCCGTTTTTTGAGCTTTCTTAAACCAACTTTTTATCTTATTTTTTGCCCCTGAGCTTTTTACAAATTTAAGCCAATCTCTACTTGGTCCTTTTGAATTTTCAGAAGTTATTATTTCTACTATGTCACCACTATTTAATGGAGTTATTATTGGCATCATTTTACTGTTTATTTTGCACCCTGTCATTTTATTTCCAATTTCAGCATGTATATTATATGCAAAATCAATTGGTGTTGCACCTCTAGGTAATACTTTGATTGCTCCTTTGGGTGTAAACACATATACTTCATCTTCAAATAATTCTGTTTTTAATGTATTTAAAAACTCTTGTGGATCTTGTAATTCCTTTTGCCATTCTAAAGTTTCTCTTAGCCATGCTAATTTATCCTCTTCTACTTTTACTGATTGTTTTCTTCCAAAATAACTAGCTTCTTTATATGCCCAATGTGCAGCTATACCAAACTCAGCTATTCTATGCATTTCCCAAGTACGAATTTGTACTTCAAATGGTGTTCCCTTTTCTCCTAAAAGTGTTGTATGTATAGATTGATACATATTGGGTTTTGGAACAGCTATATAATCCTTAAATCTTCCTGGCATAGGACTATATAACTCATGGACAACTCCTAAAGCTGCATAACAGTCTTTTACTGAATTTACTAATATTCGTAAAGCGAATAAATCGTATATTTGATCTAAGGTTTTATTGTCTCTTTTCATTTTTCTGTATATACTATATAAGTGCTTTGCTCTTCCTGTTACTTCTGCATCTATTTTTTGCTTTTTCAGAGCTACTCTTATATCATCCATTATCTTATCAATAAATTTTGTTCTTTCTTCTCTTTTTTTATTTATACCTTCCACAAGTTCATGATATTCTTCTGGTTCTAAATACTTAAAGGATAAATCTTCTAATTCCCATTTTAATGAGTATATACCTAGTCTATTAGCAAGTGGTGCATACAAATCTCTTGTTTCTCTTGCATTTGCAATTTGTCTTTCCCTTTTTAAATATTTCAAAGTTCTCATATTATGAAGTCTATCTGCAAGTTTTATAAGTATTACTCTTATATCTTTTCCCATTGCAAGAAACATTTTTCTATAATCTTCTACTTGTTGCTCTTCTACTGTCGCAAATTGTATTTTACTAAGTTTAGTTACACCTGCAACCATATCTGCTATTTCATCACTAAATTCTTTTCTTAAATCTGCATCTGTTACATCAGTATCTTCTACAACATCATGCAATAATGCTGCACAAATTGTACTGTCATCTAGTCCTATATCAGCTAAAATATATGCAACATTTAGAGGGTGTATAATATATGGTTCTCCTGACCCTCTTTTTTGTTCCTTATGCTTTTCATTAGCTAAATTATATGCTTTCATTATTAATTTTGTATCTACTCTTCTTGAATGTTCTTTTCTCTTTGCTATTACATCTTGTATTTTTATTTCTTTATTTTCTTGCATTCCAACACCCTCTTTGATTTTTTTATATTTTTATGGTATAATATTATTTAACAGTAACTCGTAAACTTGGTTTCAAGGCAAATGCCTATGGAGGATTTATTTTATGTACACTTTAATTTGTGCTTTTTTAGTAGTTTGTTGTATTACTGTATTCATTGTGAATATCTTATCACCAAATAAGGTCACACAAACTCGGGATATTCCTTATGCAAAACTAATATTACCACTTATCTTATGTGTATTATTATTTTTCTTTGCTAAAGGAATGTTACCTTCTATTCAAGGAAAAGTTGTTTACTCTATTTCCTTATTTGGAATAATTTATTACTTAATTGCAATACTCTACAAAAAATTCCGTTCTCGCTAAGAACGGAATTTTTCATTATATTGTAATTGTATAAAACTCTTTTAATTATATTTACCTATTACACCGTTCTCATAATATCTTTAATATTTATTTGTAAACTCTCTACTCCATTAAAATTATTAACTTCTAAAACTCCTACAACATCTATTTTATCTCCAATTATATATTCATCTGCCAAATTTCCTATATTAAATCCTATTGCATTTACAACTGTGTTTCCTTCTTTCAATGTTAACTTTAAATGTTTCCCTTCAGACAAAGCTCTTATAGAATCTATTTTTAAGTTTTTAAACACGAATACAGGCATTTTATTTCCTTCACCAAATGGCTCTAATTGTTTTAGACTTTCTACCATATCTTTATTTATTGCACTAAAGTCAATTTTCGCATCTATATTTATTACTGGTATTATTTCACTTACATTACTCTTTGTTGCTATTTGCTCAAATTCTTTTTTGAATTCTTCAAACTTCTCTTTTTTTACTGTTAATCCAACAGCCATACTATGTCCACCAAATTTTTCCACACTACCTAGACACTTAGTTAATGCTTCATGTAAGTCAAATCCTGGTATACTTCTTCCTGAACCTGTCCCTATCCCATCTTCTTCAAAGCTTAATAATATACTTGGTTTAAAATACATTTCTGTTATTTTTGAAGATACTATTCCTATAACTCCATGATGCCAGTTATGTCCTCCTACTATAATTGAGTTATTTTTATCTAATTTGTTTTGTTCTATTTGTTTAATTGCATTTTCATATATTTCTTTTTCTGTATCTTGTCTAAGTTTATTATAATCATTTAATTTTTTAGCCAATTCTGATACTTCATTATAATTTTTTGATAAAAATAGCTCTAAAGCATCTTCTGCTTTTCCCATTCGGCCACATGCATTAATTCTTGGTGCTATTCCAAAAGAAATACTGTTTGAATCTATTTTTGTATACCCTGATGTATCTATTATTGATTTTAAACCTATATTTCTAGTTTGCCTAATTAACATCAATCCCAACTTCGCTATAACCCTATTTTCATCCACTAATGGAACTATGTCTGAAATTGTTCCAACACATACTATATCTAAATATTTTAAATATTCCTCTTCTTTTAATCCTAATTTAATTCCTATTGCTTGTATTAACTTAAAAACTACTCCTACTCCAGCTAATTCTCTAAATGGATATTTACTATCTTTTCTTTTATTATCGATTACTGCAAATGCTTTTGGAATTTCATTTCCTGGTTCATGATGATCTGTTATTATTGTTTCTATCCCTAGACTACTTGCATAATTAATTTCATTAATTGCAGAAATACCACAATCAACTGTTATCATTAAGTCACATCCTTGTTGTTTTATTTTTTCAATTGCATTATTATTTAAACCATATCCTTCATTTAACCTGTTTGGTATATATTGAGAAGTTTCCAATCCTCTATCTTTTAAAAAACTTTTTAATACAGTTATACTTGTTATTCCATCTACATCATAATCTCCATATATTGTAACTTTTTCATTGTTTTCTATTGCCTTTATTATTCTTTCTACTGATTTTTCCATATCTGTGATTAAAAATGGATTATGAAAATCTTTTCTTGTTGGAGATAAAAATAAACGAATTTCTTCTTCTGTTGTTATATTTCTATTTGCTAATATTGTAGATATTAATTTATTGAGATTATATTTACTTGAAATTTCTTCTACTTTTTTTTCATCTACTTCATATATTTTCCATTCTTTATTCATAAATTTCTCACCTATTTTTTATTTTTTAATATTGTATAATATTTTTGAGTTTTTTTAAAGGGTTTTAAAGATTTTTATTATTTTTTAGTTACAGGATAATGATTTTTATTTGCCTTTTATTATTCTATTTTTTTGTTTACTCAATAATACTTGCTCCTTAATTTGTTCTTCTGAAATTTTTCCTTTTCTTAATATACAAGGATTACCATCGATTACTTGTACAATAGTAGATGCTACACCTATCTTACTTATACCTCCATCAATAAAATAATCTACTTTATCATTAAAGTCTTTCATTATTGCTTTCAAGTTTGTTCCACTAGGCCTTCCTGATATATTTGCACTTGGAGTAGCAATTGGAACTCCTGCATATTCAATTAACTTAAGTGCAATTTCATTTTCAGGCATTCGAATTCCTATTGTGTCAAAACCAGCAGTTACAATGTCTGGGACAATATCTTTTTTCTTTAAGACAATTGTTAATGGACCTGGAAGAAATCTTTTTATTAAGTCATATTCTATTTCTGTAATATCTTTTGCAACTTTTTCTATCATTTCTATACTATTTACTAATAGACTAATTGGTTTATTTATTGGCCTTTGTTTTACTTCATAGAGCTTCTTTATAGCAGTTTCATTTAATCCATTTACACCTATTCCATAAACTGTTTCTGTTGGAAATATCACAATTCCACCTTCTTGTATTATTTGAGCTGGTTCTTTTAAATTTATATATTTGGGATTTTTTTCTAAATTTAAATATTTTGACATTTTTTATGCCTTCTTTCCGTTTTCATACTTATCTATTATACTCTATCAATCAGAAACCTTCAATATGTATTTATGTAAAATAAAGAGTAATTAAGTTTAAAATATAAACTTAAATTACTCTTTATTTTAAATTATATAAATATCATTTTTCCAAAATTAAATATCAAATTTGTTAACATACAAATTATTATTCCAAATACAGTTGGAATTAAAAAACTTAATACCACCCATCTCATTTTTCCAGTTTCCTTCTTTATTGTCAATAATGTCGTAGCACATGGAAAATGCAATATCGTAAATATCATCACATTTATTGCAGTTAATATAGTCCAACCATTTTGTCTTAATATTTCTCCTATTGCAAAAGTATCTTCTATATTTATTAAGGCTTTCCCTTGAAGGTAACACATTAATATTATAGGTAAAACAATTTCATTTGCTGGTATTCCTAAAATAAATCCTGTTAAGATATATCCATCTAATCCCATTAGTCTTGCAAATGGGTCTAAAAAGTTCACTATTAAATCTAATATACTACTTCCATTTATTCCGATATTTGCAAATAACCATATAACTAGCCCTGCAGGCATTGCTACTGCTACTGCTCTTCCTAATATAAATAATGTTCTATCAAATATTGACCTTACAAAAATTTTACAAAACTGTGGTTTTCTATATGGTGGCATTTCTAGTATAAATGATGATGGCATACCTTTTAAAATTGTTTTTGAAAGTACTTTTGATATTATTAATGTCAAAAATATTCCTAATACTATAACTAACATAACTGAAATTGTAGATATTATAGATGCTCCTATTCCTTCAATTGTTCCTGCGATAAATATTGTTGCTATTGTAATTAAAAACGGAAATCTTCCATTACAAGGTACTAAATTGTTTGTTATTATAGCAATTAGTCTCTCTCTTGGCGAGTTTATTATTCTACATCCTGTTACTCCACAAGCATTACATCCAAATCCCATGCACATTGTAATCATCTGTTTTCCTGAACAACAGGCTTTCTTAAAAAATCCATCCATATTAAAAGCTATTCTAGGTAAATAACCTAGGTCTTCTAAAATAGTGAACAATGGAAAAAATATTGCCATTGGTGGAAGCATTACTGAAACTACCCAAGTTAAAGTTTGATAAACTCCTAATATTAACATATCAGATAGCCAACTTGGGCAGTTTATATATGTTGCAAAGTTTATTAATTTTTCTTGAAATTTACTAAATATATCAAATAAAAATTGTGATGGATAATTTGCTCCTACAATTGTAAGCCAAAATATTAGTCCTAAAAAAAGCATCATTATTGGAATACCATATTTTTTTGAAGTTAGTATTTTATCTATTTTTCTATCTCTTTCTGAATAGTCTTTATCTTCAAACATACATACTTTATTTGAAATTTTTTCTGCTGTTTCAACTATTTTTGAAATTATTATATCCTTGTAATTTATATTAAAATCATTATCTTTTTTTATATTTTCTATTATTGATTGTATTTCTTTATTTTCTAAAATCTCTATTTCTAAATTCTTTTCAATAGATTTTATAATTTTTTCTTCACCATCTATAATTTTTAAACTAATCCATCTATACATATTTTCATTTAAAGAATATTTTTCTTTTAATACTTTTGTTAATTTTGCAATTGTATCTTCAATATTTTTTTGATATATAACTCTTTTAGGTTGTATACTTATTTTATTTTCACAAGCCTTTTTTATAGTCTCTAATAATTTATCTAAGGTTCTTTTATTCCTTGCAATAGTTCCTACCACAGGTATTCCTAATTCATTTGATAATTTTTTCAAATCTACTTTTATTTTTTTCTTTTTAGCTTCATCTAGAAGATTTACACATAATATAACATTATCTGTTATCTCCATTATTTGAAATACTAAATTAAGATTTCTTTCTAAAGTTGTTGCATCTACTACAACTACTGTTGTATCCGGATTTCCAAAACATATATAATCTCTAGCAATTTCCTCTTCTTCTGAATTTGACATTATAGAATATGTACCAGGAAGATCTATAAATGTATACTTTTGTTCTTTATATATGCATTCTCCTTTTGCATTTGCTACTGTTTTTCCTGTCCAATTTCCTGTATGTTGATGCATTCCAGTTAAATTATTAAATATTGTAGACTTTCCAACATTAGGATTTCCTGCTAATGCTATTCTATATTCTTCTTTACTTTCATTTTTTAACCTACTTCTTTTTTGAAAAATATCAGTAAAATTCATTCTTGCCTCCTATAATATTATTTAGATTTTTAATAAATACTCTTCTATCCCCCATTATTTACAATTAATTATATCTTTGTGAAATCTTTATTTTTTCAACTTATATTATCAAGGGTTATATTCTCAGCATCTTCTTTTCTTATTGCTATTAAACTACTTCTAAACTCATATGCTCTTAATCCATTTGATGGACTAACTAAAACAGGTCTTACTTTTGTTCCTTTTACTAAGCCTAAGTCTAGTAATCTTCTTTTTGTGTTTTCTTCTCCAATTATGTTTTTTACTATTCCATATCTATTAATTGGTAATGAACTTAAATTTTTTAGTTGCATATATACTACCTCCTTTATGTCTACTACTATATTATTCTAAATTTAGTAATTAGTTACAAGTAAAATAATTTTTTTAACAATTAACTTTTAATTCCACAGAAAATAATATATAATCATAATGCATATATAATTTATAGTTCTTATTTTAATATTTTCTATAAATATCAAGCAATTACAATTTATTAATTAATATTTGTATGCATCATGTATGTATTAAATATAGTTTAATACATATAATTTTATAGGAGGATTATATTATGCAAAAAAAATATAAAGCAGCAATTGTTGGTGCTACTGGTTTAGTAGGTAGAACTGCCTTAAAAGTTCTAGAAGAAAAAGATTTTTCTAATATCCAATTCACTTTGTTTTCGTCAAAAAAATCTGCTGGAACTAAGTTAGAATTCATGGGAACTAACTACATTATTCAAGAATTAACGGAAAACTCTTTTAATTCAGAATTTGATTATGCAATTTTTTGTGCTGGTGGTGATATATCAAAAAAATATATTCCTATTGCAACTTCAAAAAAATGTATATGTATAGATAATAGTAGTTTTTATAGAATGAATCCTGATGTTCCTTTAGTTGTTCCAGAAGTAAACCCTGGTGATATTTATAATAATTCGGGAATTATTGCAAATCCAAATTGCTCAACTATTCAAGCAGTTGTTCCATTAAAACCTTTAGATGAAAAATATGGAATTAAAAGAATTGTGTATTCTACATATCAGGCTGTTTCTGGTGCTGGTCGTGAAGGAATCGAAGACTTAAAAAACGGTTTTGAAGGATTTGAACCTAAAAAATTTCCATACCCTATCTTTAATAACTGTCTACCTCAAATAGATGTATTTATGGATGATGGTTATACAAAAGAAGAACATAAAATGATTGATGAAACAAGAAAAATATTACACAAACCTGATTTGCCTATAACAGCAACTGCAGTTCGTGTGCCAGTAATTAACTGTCATAGCGAATCAATTAATATCGAATTAGAAAAAGATTTTGATATGTACGATGTTAAAATTCTTCTTCAAAATTTTCCAGGAATTATAGTTGTAGATGATTTAGAGAAAAATTATTATCCTATTGCAACAAAAGCTGATGGTTATGATGAGGTGTTTGTTGGAAGAATTAGACGAGATTTTAGTGTAGAAAATGGACTTAATCTATGGGTAGTTTCTGATAACCTTAGGAAAGGTGCTGCTAGTAATGCTATTCAAATTTTAGAAAAGTTAATCGAGAATTCATATAAATAAAATGATAAAAACAAATAAAAATATTAATAAACAAATTAAATATAAAATCATAATATAAAAATTATAAAATTGTATTAATCTTTCTAAGAACAATAAGCTGATAGTTATTTTATATATTATTTAATATAAAATAGCTATCAGCTTGAATTTAATTTCTCTTTATTTTTCATTAAAAACATCTATTTATGTCATTCATATGAAACTAAAAACTCTTTTAATTATACATTTTTCCAAAACCAATCTAAACTATTGTCTATGCTTTTTATTCCCATCTTCTTAGCCTCTATATCATCCACCCATAAATAAGAGAAAAATGATATTAAAATAAACACAAAATCTATTGCTATACATCTTCCTAAAACCGGTGTTAAATATTTTAACTCTTCTGCCAATGTAACTAATTGTAACACTTGTAGTATTAATAAAGTTATATATGAAAACAATACAATTCCTGATATATAGCTTTTCTTCAACTCTTGTGATAAAAATATTAATAAAATTGTTGCTGCAAGCATTAATAGTAATGTAAATGGATTTGATATATCAAAAATAAACACCTTGCTTCCCCCTATCTTCTTATGTTATATTTATATTTTAACATTTATATATTCTTTGTTCAATTTTATTCACATTACAGTTATTTTACATTTTTATTTCAATTTATTTTCTATCAAATCAGCTATTTCTTGAGCCTTTTTAGTTATATATTCTTGATTTTCTCCTTCAATCATTACTCTTACTAATGGTTCAGTTCCTGAAGGTCTAATTAAAACTCTTCCATTACCTGCAAATTCTTTTTCTAATTTATCGATTGCTGCATTTATTTCTTTATCTTCTTTATATTCATATTTTTTATCAGAATTAACTTTCGCATTTACTAAAATTTGAGGATATAGTTTTACCATACCAGCTAATTCAGAAGCTTTTTTTCCTTCTTCTAAAATTGTTTGAATTAGCATTAATGATGTTAATATTCCATCTCCTGTTGGATTATAATCTAATAAAATTACATGTCCTGATTGTTCTCCTCCTAAATTAAATCCATCTTTTAGCATTTCCTCTAATACATATCTATCACCAACTTTAGTTTGTAACAATTCTAGTCCATTATCTCTTGCAAATTTATTTAATCCTAAATTACTCATAACAGTTGCAACTATTGTATCTTTATTTAATTTACCTTTTTTTCTTAAATTTGTAGAAATGATAGCTAATAATTTATCTCCATCTATTTCATTTCCATTTTCATCAACAGCTAAACATCTATCTCCATCACCATCATATGCTATACCCAAGTTTAATTTATTTTCTACTACAAATTTTTTCAAGTTTTCTAAATGTGTTGAACCACAATTTTGATTTATATTAATTCCATCAGGATTATTATTTATAATTTTATATTTTATTCCTAAAGCTTTAAATACTTTTTCTGCAACTTGATATGTTGCACCATTTGCTGTATCAATACCTACAACAAAATCATCGTTTATATATTTATCAATATTATCATCAAAATTCTTTCTGAAAAAATATACATATTCATCCATTAAATCTAATCTATATTCTGATGTTCCTATTTTTTCATTTTTAGCAGTTAATTCTTCTAATTTACCAGATTCCATAACTTCTTCAATTTCTTCTTCTAAAGTATCTGGTATTTTCATTCCTTTATTACTAAAGAATTTTATACCATTAAACTCAAAAGTATTATGTGAAGCTGAAATAACTACACTTGCATCAGCATTTAATTTTCTAGTTAAATATGCAACTGCTGGAGTTGGTATAACACCTAATAATTTTACATTTGCTCCATAGCTTAAGAACCCTGCTGTCATTGCACTTTCAATTAAAGTACCAGAAATACGAGTATCTCTTCCTATTAATATTGTAGGAGTATGGTCTGTATGTTTTGATAAAACATATGCTCCTGCTTTTGCTACTTTATATACTAATTCTGGTGTTAACTCAGTATTAGCAATTCTTCTGATTCCATCTGTTCCAAAATATTTTCTCATAATTTTTACTTCCTTTCTAGATTTTTCTTTATTATATAAAAAATTCCATAAAACCTTTTATTTGCATACTACGATGCAAGAATAAATTTAACATTAAAGTTTATTTTCAAAAGAAAATTATCCTCATTTTTTGAAATTCATTATTATTTTTTCTTTTAACGATAATTTAAATTCAATTGGTTCATCTATATTTATTCTTTTATTATTTAATACTAAGTCTGGATTTTTTGTTGTTAATTCTTCTAATTTTTCTTCTCCAATTATATCTGATATCTCATTTAATATTTTTGGTATTTTAGGATAAATTGTATTAGGTCTATGCACATCTGAACCTAAGAAATGTATCATATTATTTTCAAAAAACTTTCTTACAATTAATTGTGCCTTTTCTCCATATTGTCCTATTATACTTCCATAATTTGCTTGCATCAAAACTCCCTTTTCTATTAAATCATATATTAAATCTGGGTCTTTTTGCACAAAAGAATATCTTTCTGGATGAGCTAATATTGGCACTAATTTGTATTGTAACATTTCATATACAATGTCATACAAGTTCATTGGCTCTGCATTAAGAGGTAATTCAAATAATACATAACTTGTATCATTTATTGTAGATGCTTTTCTATCCTCTAATAATTGTATGATATTATTACAAAAATATATCTCATTTCCTAAGTATAAATTTGTTTCTATATTTTTTGTTTGTAAATTTTCACAAATAGCCTTTACCCATACTTCTCTTTCAGGTACATTTGTTTCATAATAATTCTCCATATAGTGAGAAGTTGATATTATAGCTTCAAATCCTGCTTGTTTTGCTTCTTTTATTAAATTAAATGTTTCTTCTATACTTCTTGAACCATCATCTATATTTGGTAATATGTGTGAATGAAAGTCTATCATTTTTCTTTTGCTCCTTTATTATTTCTTTTTTTGTTTTGTTTGTTGTAACATATTTATTAGTATACATTTATCTTATTATTTTTTCAAGTTTTTTTGGAATTTTAATAATAAAAATTACCCTTTAAATATTCCTTCTAGTTGTTGTATGCAAAAAAAGTAGATAAAAAATTATGTATCAATATAATCTCCTTACCTACTTTTAAAAAAATCTTACTTATAATCAAATTTAATCTCATAAATATTTTACTAATTATTTTCCTTATCACTATCCATAAAATCATTTATTTGTTTAAATATATCTTTTGCCTTGTCTTCTGATATATTTGCTTTATCATCTACTTGAATTTTTCTTTGCAAAGTCTCTTCGTCTTTACTTGATTTTTCTCTTTCATTTCTTAAGGCTTGTGGATTTTGAGGTTTTACTCTATTTTTCATTTCTTCCATTTTTGTTCTTCTTCCATGTGAACTTGATGTAGTATATCTTGGTCCTTTACTAGTTCTTTCATTTTTCATTGATGTTGAGCCATAATAATATGATTGCTCATATTTTTTAGCTGATACTGGTATCTTGTTTAAAACTATTCCTGCTATTTTTCCACCTACATTTTGAATATTTGTTACAATTTTTTGTAAGGTATCTTTTTTAGTTTGTTTATGTGCTGTTACTATTACTGTTGAATCTACTAATCTTGATAAAATTACTGAATCTGTAACTAATTCACATGGTGTACCATCGATTATAACTATATCCGAAACTTGTTTTAACTTGTCTAACAAATTTACCATCTTTGGAGTAATTAATAATTCTGATGGATTTGGTGGAATATTTCCTGCTGAAATTACATATAGATTTTTTACTTCTGTTTCTTGGATATAATCTATTATCTCGTCCATTGAATTTTCTTCTGAATTTGAGTCTATTCCTGATAGATAATTAGATAGTCCTGGTCTTGGAGATACTTCAAATATTGCATATTGTCTTCCTTTTCTCATATCTGCATCTATTAATACTACTTTTTTTCCTGCTTGTGCAAAGGTTATTGCTAAGTTTGATGCTACCCAACTTTTTCCTTCTCCTGGTAATGTTGATGTTATTAGTAATGTTTTTAATTTATTGTTTGTATTCATGAATTGTATATTTGTTCTTAGTGTTCTAAAGGTTTCAGAAACTGGAGATTTCGGATCTCTTTGTGCTATTAATTCTTTTCTCATTATCTTCTACCTCCTTTTTTTCTTAAGTTTTCCATGTCCATATTATATATTGGTATGTTCGCTAATACTGGTATTTTTATTGCTTTTTCTATGTCTTCTTGTGTTTTTACTGTTGTGTCTAACATATTGGCAATTAATACGTACATTACTGATATTACGATTCCTATAAATGCAAATATTACTATATCTTTTGTATGATTTACGTTTGATGGCTCTGTTGAAACTTCCGCTTCATCTACTACATGAACATTGTTTATATTATATATTTCTCCTACTTTTGCTGTAAATACTTTTGCTATTTCATTTGCTATTTTCGCTGCATATGATGCATTTTCATTACTTACTGTTATTTCTATTAATTCTGTTTCTTTTACTGATGAAACTGTTATATTGTTTCTTAAGTCTTCTTCGTTAACTTTAATTCCTAAATTTGATATAACTTGTCTTAATACATTTTTACTTTTTACTAATTCACTGTATGTTGCTACTAATTTTGAATTAAGTGTTACATCTGTAGTTGTAATTGTTCCCGCCTGTTTATTTGTTTCTGTAGTTTTGTCAGATGCTGCTAGTACTAATGTTGTTGATGAAGTATACATTGGTGTTACGAATCCTATTGTATAAATTGTTCCTATTACTATAAATATTAGTGTTATTAATATAATATGTATTTTTTTATTCCAGAACATTCTAATTAATTCTTTTAATTCAAATTCTTCCATATTTCCTCCCAAAATTTTCTTTTGATTTCTTTCTACAGTATATATTTAAGTTTAAAATTTTTCAATAGCATTATTAATTTATTTTAAATTATTTTAGCTTTAACCAAATCCCCCATTCATTAATTAAATTTTCTGGTTCAATTTGCATAAAACCATTAGTTGGACAAAATGTCAATTCAGATATATATACTTTCTCATTCACATCGTATAAATCAACTCTGACAAATGGAAAATCTTCACTCAATCTTCTAGAAATTTTTACCATTTCACTAAAGTTATTTGGTTTATTAACAATATCTGGATTGTTTGGATGACCTTTTAATAAGCAATTAATATGATTAAAATTCATGTCAAAAAAATCTATATATTTATCTTTCTCACATATACCATTTTCCCATTTATTTGATGAAATATACATAATCTTTGGCTCTCCATTGAAGCAATAAAATTTATATGTTTTTACATCTCCTAAATATTCTTCTATTATAATTTTTTTCTTAATATATTTATACTGTATTTCTCCTTTTTTCCAATAATCTTCTTTTAACCATTTTTGCAATAATTTTTTATCATTTTCTATGTTTTCTTTATTTTTATCTTTAACTATTATGTTATAACCACATCCATGATTACATTTTACAACGAAAGAATTTGGTAACTTATCCCATTCAATATCTTTAACACTCGAATAAACACCATATAATTTAGGCACTAAATCATTCATTCCCTTGTTTTCTAAATATTCTCTTATACATTATTTATCAGAACATTTTGTTACAAGTTCATTATTATAGTAGTCATTTAATTTTAAATATAAAACTTTTTCATTTAGATTTTTTGGATCTTTCAAATTTATTTTACTTTTAAAAGCACTTCTATATGCTAATTTTGTATCTAAAACTGGATTAATGGGTACTAATATACTTTTTATAAAATTTTTTATTTTTCTTTTCAACTTTTTATACCATAAAACTGCATTTAATAAATTTATACAATTTTCCTTTCCTAAAATTATATCCTATTTTTAGTCTCTACTAAATAAATCTCTTGTATATACTTTATCTTTAACTCTCTCTAGCTCATCACTAATTCTATTTGCTAATATAATACTTGATTTATTTGCAAACTCTAGAAAGTCATTTACTATTTTACATCCATCAAATGTTTCTTCTTGTAATGTTGGCTCATATATAATAATATTATTTGTTTCACTTTTAAGCATTTTTATAATGTCTTGTATTGCACTTGATCTAAAATTATCTGAATTAGTCTTCATTGTTAATCTATATATTCCTATAACTTTTGGTTTTTTCTCTAGAATAGCATCTACTATATGTTTTTTTCTTGTATTATTTGATACCACAATTGCATTTATTAAATTTTGAGGAACATTTTCATAATTTGCTAATAACTGTTTAGTATCTTTTGGCAAACAATATCCGTCCGATAACCAAATGATGGATTATTATAATGTTGTCCAATTCTAGGATCCAAACCAACACCTTCTATAATATCTCTTGTATTTAAACATTTAATTTCTGCAAAAGTATCTAATTCATTAAAATATGCTATTCTTAATGCTAAATAAGTATTTGAAAATAACTTTACTGCTTCAGCTTCGGTAGAATCCATTAACTTTATAGTAATATCCTTTTTTATAGCACTTTCTTTTAAAATACGAGCAAATTCTTCCCCTTTAGCACTTTTTTCCCCTATGATAATTCTTGAAGGATATAGATTATCATATAATGCTTTTCCTTCTCTTAAAAACTCTGGTGAAAAAATAATATTATTGGTATTAAATTTCTTTTTCATCTTTTCTGTAAATCCTACTGGTATTGTTGATTTAATAATTATTACTGCATTTGGATTTATATCTATAACTTTTTGTATGACATCTTCTACACTTGTAGTATCAAAGTAATTTTTATTATCGTCATAATTAGTTGTTGTACTAACTACTACAAATTTTGCATCTTCAAATGCTTCTTTATAATTTAACGTTGCTTTTAAATTTAATTTCTTATTCTTTAAATACTCTTCGATATATTCGTCTCTTATTGGTGAAATTTTATTATTTATCATTTCAACTTTTTCTTTTACTATATCAAAAGCTACTACTTTATTTTTTTGACTTAATAAAATAGCCATTGATAATCCTACATATCCAGTTCCTGCAACAGCAATTTTCATTTTATCAGACCCTTTCCCATTTATTTGTTTCTATATTAAATTTTTTTATTACTTTTCCAGGATTCCCCACTACTACACAATAATCTGGTATATCCTTAGTAACGACTGCACCTGCACCTATTACACAATGTTTTCCTACGTTAACTGCACCTACAATAACAGCATTCTTGCATAACCAGCTCCCATCACCAATACTTAAGTTCCCTTTACTTACTATTTTCTGTGAACATATTGGAATATTTATATTTTCATATAAATGAGTAGAATCTGAAACATACACATTCGGTCCAAAAAGAACATTTTTCCCTATCACTACTTGTCCTGAACTAGTAATTCTACCATCTACATTTATTTCTGTACCTTCATTTATTACTAAATTTGCTCCTTTTCTATTTTCAATAAGACATCTACTATGAATGGTAACATTATCTCTTATAATTGGCTGGCCTATTAATTTAGCTGTTGGAGCAATAAATACATTTTTTCCGACTTTGCTTTTTAAGATTTTATACATTTTAATATATATCTTCTTTAACAACATTTCTTCTAATCCTCTCTTATCTATCAAATTTAAATTGTCTTGCTATCATCCCTTTTATATTAAACATTATCTTTTTTAATGTAATTTTTTTTCTATTAAAGTATATTGCTTTTAAAAAAAATCTAATTTTTCTTTTCTTACTTTTCTTTTTTATAAAGTTATATGTTAGTTCAAACTCATTATTATAATCTATTAATTCTTCTGGATAAATCAAATATTTTGATTTTATTGTAAATTCTTTTTCTTTAAATGTTATCGGCCTGCAAAAAAAGTGTATGTACATAAATTCTTCTTTATATATTTGATTGTTTGCCAAATATAGTCTATTTAAAGTTCCTGAATCCCAAAGAAAAATTTGATTTTTATTTTTATATTCTTCATTTTCTGGAACATGTGCCAAAACAAAATTATATTCAAATTTTCTTAAATGTGCAAAAATCGTTTCATGATAATATGGTATTCCTAATTCATCATAAATTGAACAAATAATATTTTCATCAAAGCAATATCCTTTTGCATCTTTAAAAATTTCTTTATATGATGGATATTTCGAACTTTTTATTTGATATCTTTTATTTACTTCTTTTGTATTTTTATACAATGTTGAATGTCCCTGAAAACCTATCTTTTCATATTTTTCTAATATTTCATTTGTTATAAATCTTCTTATATTCCCCCATAATACATCTAAATCACAATGTCCCCAAAATTCATATTCTTGAATATCTTCTGAAAATATTTCTCCATACGCTGGTCTAAAATCACATAATTTCCATGGTCTACTTATATTTATTTCAAAATCAAAATTACTTTGAATCTTTCTCTTGATTTCATCAAAAGTACAATATGTTACTTTTACATTATTAGGATATTCATATGATGTTTTATCATCGGTATAAATTAACCAATCAATTGTTGGGTTAGTTTTACAACTATTTAACCATAACTCAAAATTTTGAGGTAATCTTCCAAAATACGGTACTATATAACATATCTTTTTCATTTAATTTACTCCTCTTCCTAACCTATTCCTTATACTATTAAATTCCTCAATTACAAGTTCATCTTTAGTTATCACTAATAAAACTAAATATATTATTCCTCCTATTGCACTTACAACAACCACATCTAGTATAGAATTAATATTCTTTCCTACAAATTTTATAGATACAAACATTGCAATAGACATAATTAAATACTTAATTGTATATTTGAGGTTTTCTTTTAAATTATATTGCTTTTGTTCTTTTAAGTATCTCAATTCTAAGAACATTATTGTACCCTCTCCTATAACTGATGCTATTGCTGCACCTATTGACATAAATTTAGGTATCAAAATACAATTTAATACTATATTTATTCCTCCACCTATCAATAAAAATTTTATATGTTTATTTTCTTGTCCTGTTGATATCAAGTACTGTGAACCTGTTACACTATTAACTCCCATAAATATAAATAATATGCTTAATATATTTATTAAATATGTTGCTTTAAAATATTCAGCTCCAAAAAAATATAAAACAAACTTTTCTGAAATTGATATAAGCCCAAAAGTCATTGGTATTGCTAACATCAAAGAAAATCTTATTGATTTATTAAGATATTTATTTACATTCTCTACTTTTCCTTTGCTATATTCTCTTGAAATCTTTGGAACCATAATTGTTCCCATGGTAGTTATAACAACAACAGCCATATAAATAATTTTTAATGATTGCTCATAATAACCATTTTCTTCTGAACTTTCAGTAAACCACCCTATCATTGACTTATCAAATATAGAAAAAATTTCAACTGCAATGCTAGGTATAAATAGTTTAACAACACCTTTAAAATCTTTAAAAGGTCTTAATTTTTTTATTGGCACTTTTGAAATATACTTAGACAGTGATCCCCACATTGACAAATTTCCTATTAATAAGAAAAATGCTAAACCAAAAACATATATATTCAAGTCATCTTTAGTTTTTACAAACATAAATATAAAAATTATATTTATGACTTTAATTATAAAATTTTTAATACTTATCTTTTTAAATTCTTCCATTCCTTGAAAAAACCAAGTAATATCAAACATAACAGCAATTAAATTAATTCCTTGTATAAAAGCAATTACCCTATTTTCTGCAAAAAATATCACATACAAAATATATAAAATAATAAAAAATAATGATAATATTACTTTTAACGAAAATAAATTCCAAAAAGCATAACTTCTTTTTTCTTTATTTTCTTGAACAATACCTATACTTTTAGCTCCAAAAGTAGCCGCTCCCAAAGCTGAAAGAAGCCAGAAATATTTAATTATCGCAAAAGTGTAGCTATATTCCCCTATTCCTCCTGCTCCAAGAACTCTAGAAACATATGGTGTTGTGATTAGTGGTACTATCAATGCAAAAATTTGATAACTTACATTATAAAAGTAATTTTTCTTTATACTACTCTTCAATTTTTAATCCTTTCTACCTTTAATTCTTTATTAAAATATAATATTAAATAAAATAGCAATACTAAAATTGATATTGAACCTGGTCCAATAAGATGGTTTATAGATAATCCAAAAAAGAAATATATCATAAGCATAAACGAAATATAATTATTTTTACATGTTTTAAAATAATATCTTACATATAAAAATACCCCTATAATAGTACATTCCATATATATTCTTAATAAATCACTATGCATATTAGTTTGTCCATAAACATTTCTTTCTTCCAAATAATTTGTTGTTGTTCCTAATCCGTAATTAGTTAATTCTGCATTTTTTACTGTATTTATAATATCTACCCTCGTCATTGAAAATTCTGATATACTAATTGAAAATTTATCATAAAACCAATCTGCAAATGCATCACTTGTAGTAAAATTTATAAATATTGGTAAAAATACAAAAAAACATATTACACTATTATATATCGCTTTATTAACTTTTTTATTTTTTGGTATAAATTTATAGATAATCAAAATAATTATTATAAACAATGTAGCTTGTCTTTTAGAGGCCAATATTCCTAAAAAAGCACATACAAATATCTTTAATTTATCTTTTTTATATAAATAATATACTAATAATAATGCATATTTATCAGCTAAACCACTTTCAAATGCAGATGATATTCCTGTAAATGAAAAACTTTTTAATGTATCTATAAAAGCATTAATTGAAAAGCTTTCGTAAAAATTAATACAAAAACTAATTGTTGATGCATAAAAAAATACATCTATTATTTTGTTTAAGTATTTATCTGATAAGCAATTATACATAATCCAAACAAATACAATTGGTACTATTAAATAATACATTTCTTTTATCGTATACATTTTAAAAGAAAAATTTATTAATTGAAAAATTATGGATATAGCAAATAAATATAAACCGCCCCATAATTATATTCTTTAGTTCTTGCTTGTTCTTAGTATTATTAAATTTTTTTATTAAAATTGATCCTAATAAAAAAACATCTGCAATAATTAAAATATGCTTTATTTTTAATTTTTCTAAAATAATAAAATTTTCACTAAAAACAAATGCAAGAATAGTGATACTAAACACTACTGTTAGTATTTTTTCTGATTTTTCATTTTTCATTATTTTTTTCCTCATATTCTTTAGTAAATTTATATACTAATTTTCCCCACACAAAATTGTCTTCTATTGTTTTAGTAGCATTTATTGATAAATAATTTTCTTTATTTTCTAGTATACATTTTATACTTTTTTTCCATTCCTCTATATTATCTAATCCACATATATATCCATTTTGACCATCTTTTATCAAAACACTAGATCCACCATTTAATGTAGTAATAGTTGGTATTCCAAAATACATTGCTTCTAAAAGAACCATACCAAAGATTTCATATCTAGTAGGTAATAAAAACACATCACATTTTCTATATAATGCTTTTACAGAATTATGATTTATAGATTTTTCATAAACTATATTATTTATTACATTCTTGTCTTTAGCATAGTTGAATATTTCATTTACATATCCGCTTTTCGCCATTTCCTATCAGAATTAATTTTACCTTTTTATCTTTAAATGTTAAATCAGCTAAAATATCAATTAAAAATTTTATATTTCTTCTTGGTTCAATTTTTCCTAGATATAATAAATTTTTATCTTCTGGATTAATTTTTTCTAAAATATTAACATCTTCTAATATTTTTTCTTCTTGAAACTTTTCTGTATCTAAACCTACTCCTATGGTAGTTATATTTCTAAATCCCTGCTTTCTTAGATACTCTTCTGCCAAATAGCTTTTAGTTAATATATGTGCATTTAAATAATTTTTTTTATTTTTAAATATTGTATAAAATAATTTTGTATATATGTTATGTTTCCAAGTAAATTTAGACTCATATGGTCCATGATATATAATTGTTTTTTCTGGATATCTACTATTAATCAACCATGTCATAATTTTGTCACATTCATATATTTGAATTTTATCATACTTATCGCATAATTCATAAATTTCCTTATTATATATTGCACTTTTACAAAATTCTTTTCCTTCAATATTATAAATTTTTATTTTTTTGCCATTCACATCTATTTCTTGAATTGAAGCATTTCCTTTTTTAGCAAAATAAACTATACCACATTCATAACCTAATTTTGTTAATTCCTTTGCTAATCCTACTTCTTGCTCATTATATATATTCTTGAATATTGTATTCTCTG
>USFW01000023.1 GCA_900553985.1 uncultured Clostridium sp. | reverse complement strand
AAAACCAATCAATGCTCCCGGTTCAGCAATTATTACATCTCCAAGCATTGCAAAACTCGCCGTAACCCCTCCTGTTGTTGGGTCAGTTAATACTGAAACATATAAAAGTCCTGCTTCATCATGTCTTTTAACTGCCTGGCTCGTTTTTGCCATTTGCATAAGAGACACTGTGCCTTCCTGCATACGGGCTCCACCTGAACAGCAAAACATAACAACCGGTAATTTTTCTTCAGTTGCTTTCTCAAATAATCTTGTAATTCTTTCTCCTACTACGCTTCCCATACTTCCCATTATGAAATCCGCAGACATTACTCCAATCGCAACTTCTTTTCCTTTAATTGTTCCTTTTCCTGTAATTACAGCTTCATCAAGCCCTGTTAACTTTTGTGCTTTTTCTATTTTTTCAATATAATTTGGAAACTGTAATGGATTGTCCGTTACAATTTCCTTATCCCATTCTACAAAGCTACCCCTGTCTAACACCATTTCAATTCTTTGTTTTGCATTTATTCTGAAATAATGTTCGCATTTAGGGCATACATATTTATTTGCCACTAAATCCTCAGAATAGATTATTTCTTTACATTTAGGGCAGCGCATAAACATTCCATCAGGAACATTTGATTTGCTGCTTTCATTCTTTACTATTCTTTTCGGAGTTTTTTTCAACATTTCTTTTAACATTTTTTAACCTCTGATCTCAAAGCATCCATATTTTTACAACCCATTTTTATCTCTATCCCCGGGCGTCATAATTTTTATTGTCTTTAGCACATGACTATTCATTGCAATGATTTTTAACCTCTATCATCCAAACGTCTGTTGATTTCCAGCGCATTCCCTTTGGCAAATTCATTTGAATTAATAATTTCATACTGTAAATCTAAATTCGTTTTTATCCCATCAATTACAACTTCCCCTAGCGCACTTCTCATTTTCTCAATGGCCTCTTTTCTGTCGTGGCCGTGAACTATTATTTTTGCCACCATCGAGTCGTAACACGAAGGAATTTTGTACCCGTGAAACAATGCGGAATCTACCCGTATTCCATTTCCTCCCGGGAAATGAAGTTCATTTACGGTACCTGGGCATGGGACAAAATGATTGTCAGGGTCTTCTGCATTTATTCGACACTCTATTGCACATCCCGAATGTTTTACATCGTTCTGTGTCATTGTAAGTTTTTCACCTGCTGCTACCATTATCATTTCTTTTATCAAATCAACTCCTGTCACCATTTCTGTCACAGGATGTTCTACCTGAATTCTTGTATTCATTTCCATGAAATAAAAATTCTTGTTCTTATCCAGTAAAAACTCAATAGTTCCCGCATTCTCATAGCCTACCGCCTTTGCGGCACGCACTGCAGTCTCTCCCATTTCCCGGCGAAGCTCCTCTGAAATTGCTACAGACGGAGACTCCTCCAGCACCTTCTGATGGCGGCGCTGAATCGAACAGTCACGCTCGCCTAAATGAACCACATTGCCGTATTTATCTGCCATAATCTGGAATTCAATATGTCTCGGCTTCTCCACATACCGCTCCAGATACATGGTATCATCAGAAAAGCCTTTGATCGATTCCATCTGAGCATTCTGGAAGTTGGAAGTAAAATCCGCCTCACTCCAGGACACCCGCATTCCTTTTCCGCCGCCGCCGGAGGATGCCTTGATCATCACCGGAAAACCAATGGCTTTTGCCATTTCCAGAGCCGCCTCTGCGGTGTAAACCGGCTCCTTGCTGCCGGGAACCACCGGAACTCCGGCCTCAATCATCGTTTTTCTTGCCTCGGATTTATTGCCCATTCTGCTGATAATTTCTGCAGAGGGGCCGATAAATGCAATGCTGCACTTTTCGCACAGCTCTGCAAATCTGGCATTCTCAGACAGGAAGCCAAATCCCGGATGGATTGCCTCCGCCTTCATAGCTACGGTTGCCGCCAGAATTCTCTCAATATTCAGGTAGCTCTGGCCGGACGCAGCCGGACCGATGCAGATAGCCTCGTCCGCCAGAAGCGTATGCAGACTGTCCCGATCTGCTTCTGAATAAACCGCTACAGTCTTAATTCCCATTTCACGGCATGCTCTTATAATTCTCACTGCAATTTCGCCCCGGTTGGCGATTAAGATTTTTTCAAACATGGCTGCGCTTCCCCTCTGCTTCTTAGTCACCTACAACAAAGGTCAGCTCTGCAGAAACAGCAACCTTGCCCTCTGCATTGGTAGCCACGGCCTTGCCTACGCCTACCTTGCCTTTGCTTTTGATAATTTCACATTCCAGCTTCAGCCGATCGCCCGGCAGAACCATCTGTTTAAACTTGGCATTGTTGATAGCTCCGAAAAACGCGGTTTTTCCCTTGTTTTCCTCCAGGCTTAAAATTGCCACTGCACCAACCTGAGCCAGTGCCTCAATCATCAGCACACCCGGCATAACCGGCTGCCCTGGAAAATGGCCGTTAAACTGCGGCTCATTAAATGTAATGGATTTATAACCAACCGCCCGTTTTCCCGGCTCCAGCTCATCGATAAAATCAATCAGCAGGAAAGGATGACGATGCGGAATAATCTCCTGAATTTCTTTAATTCCCAATCTCATATCTTTTCTCCTTACCGGATACGGAACAGGGGCTGTCCGTATTCCACAACATCCTCGTTATTTACCAGAATAGCTTCCACCACTCCGTCATACTCACTCTCAATCTCATTCATCAGCTTCATTGCCTCAATGATTCCGAGAATCTGTCCCTTCTTGACAGTGTCCCCTTCCTTTACAAAGGGCTCTGCCTCCGGAGAGGAAGAACTGTAGAAGGTTCCAACCAGAGGAGAAACCACTACCTTATCAGAATCAATTCCGCCCTTATTTCCGGAACCCGCCTTATCAGCAGCGCTTTCCGGAGCCGCCGAAGCGGTTTCAGCTGCTGCAGGAGCCGGAGCTGCTGCAACAGGCATGGGAACAGGACTCATCATAGGAGCTGCCGGCTGGGAAATTACAACGGGAGCCACCGGAGCCTGGGCAATATTTTTCTTCTTTTTCTTGTACTGTCCTTGTTGCTTTTCCCTCCGCCAATAATGTTTCTGGTGTTAATTCTTTTTCTTCAATCCTACTTGCTGTTTCTTCTAATTTAATTCCTTCTTTTACTGCTCCTAGTGCTGTTTGTATCTTACTTTCATTAGCTCTAGTAAAAATCCCATTATCTCCTGTTAGCATCGCTATGCTTACTCCTGCTAGTATTAGCAAAACTATAATTGTTATTACTAATGCTATTAATGTTATACCTTTTTCATTTTTCTTTGATATTTGGTTTAAATTTTTCATAATTTTCTCCTTTTTCTCTTGTTATAAATATATTGTAAAACAAAATGTTTTATTTTTCAATATAACATTTTGTTTTATTTTATAATTTCTTTAGTTTCTCTTATAGTTTGTACAATTTTTAATATTTTATAAGAAAGGATGTAAAAAATATGAAAACTCGTATAAAAAATCTTAGAGAAGATAATGACCTTACTCAAAAACATTTAAGTAAAATTCTCAATGTTTCTCAAGTAGCATACTCTTATTATGAACTTAATAAAAGAAGCATTCCTTTAGAATTATTGTGTAAGTTAGCAGATTTTTATAATACTAGTATTGATTATCTTTTATATAGAACTAATGAAATTAAACCATATTCTAAAATTCAAAAATCTAATTCTAAGGAAATCGTCAAATTATAATTTAGATATATCAAATAAGTATTATTCTTTATATCTTATCTTTTGCTTAAACTCTTGCCAGAAATAAGAACAGCTATCGTTGAACTTTTTAATGTAACTTTTACTTGTTGAATGCGAAAAATCTTATATAAATCAAGATAAAAGTTTATTTTTTCTATACAAAAAAATAAACTTATTATTTATATAAATCATTTTATATCTTGACTTATATAAACAATAAGTTTAAAGTTTGGTAGCGAAGATGTGATTCGAACACATGACCCTTCGGGTATGAACCGAATGCTCTAGCCAACTGAGCTACTTCGCCATTTTCAACTGACAAATAATATTATAATGGTAGTTTGGCCTTTTGTCAAGTAAAAAATACAAGAATTTTAAATTTCTTGTATTTTTTCATCGTTATCTATTCCTTTTGCTATATTTTGATCTTTTATTTTACTTTTATTCATTGATATTTCTGATGTCTTATTTATATTTGACTTCGTTGTACCTCTTCTAGATTTTTTTACAATTGTTTGATGATTTTCAAGATTGTCACACAATTCTTTTATTCTAGGACTTTCTTGTGCTTTTATTTTTGCGACTTCTTCTAAAATCTTATCATCTTCAGCATTTTTTTCTCCTCCAAAAATATCTTTAAACACTAAAAATAATTTTTTAAAACTGAATCTATAATCTTCTATATTTTCTCTTATTTGATTTTCTTCCATAATCTAACTTAGTATTACTAAGTATTTTCACCTCTTTATTCTAAAATAAACTTTACAGTAAAATTATATCACAAAAAGCCTTGCTACGCAAGACTTTTATGATTTTTCCAATAAAATCCTCATGAATTTTATTAAATATTTAATAATTGTTAGTTAATTTATTATTCTATCTTATCTTCTCTCCTAAACTTGTACCTGCAAGTATATGCATGTGTAAATGCATTACTTCTTGTCCTCCATCTTTTCCACAATTTATAATTACCCTGTAACCTTTTTCATCAAAGCCCTTTTCTTTTGCTATTTTATTAATTACTGTATGCATTTTTCCAATAATTCTTTCATCATCTAATGATATTTCATTATGTGATGAAATATGTTTTTTAGGAATTACAAGAATATGAATTGGAGCTGCTGGATTTATATCGTAAAATGCTAAAATTTCTTCATCTTCGTAAACTTTATTTGATGGTATTTCACCTTTTGCAATCTTACAAAACAAACAATTTTCCATAATATTTTTCCTCATATAATATGTTTATAAATCTTATCTATTATAAATTTTATAAACATATTCTTTCTTTATATTTTATTTTTATATACTAAGATTAATTGTTATAAAGTATTGTAACAAAATTTATAACAATATCTAGATTAAAATACTTTAATTCATATTTACAATTATAATTAATATTATTAAATATGAATTATTTTATTAATACAGCTTTTATTCTTCTTACTCCTGATGAACTTGATTCTTCTTTTTTTATTTTAAATGTTCCCATATTACCTGTATGAGTCACATGTGGTCCTCCACAAATTTCTTTACTGAAATCTCCTATTGTATAAACTTTTACTTTTTCCCCATATTTATCTGTGAAAAGTCCTATTGCTCCTGAGTTTTTTGCTTCTTCATATGTCATTTCTTCACATTTTACTTCTAAATCTCTTTTTATTTGTTCATTTACTAAATCTTCTACTTTTTGTATTTCTTCTTTTGTCATTTTTTGGGGATGTGTGAAGTCAAATCTTAATCTTTCTTCTGTAATATTCGAACCACTTTGTTTTACATGTTCTCCTAGTATTGTTCTTAATGCTTGATGTAATAAGTGTGTAGCTGTATGATAACTAATAGTTTTTTCATTTTGGTCAGCTAAACCACCTTTAAATTTTTGTGTACTTCCCATTCTTGATTTTTCCTGATGTTTTTTAAATAATTCTTCAAACTTTTTCATGTCTATTGTCATTTCATTTTCTCCAGCTAAATCTTTTGTTACTTCTGGTGGAAATCCATATGTATCATATAACTTGAATACTACTTCTCCATTTATTTCTGTTTTTTCTTGCTCTTTAGCTTTTTTCATTTCTTTTAAGAATTCTCTTTCTCCATGTGCAAGTGTTTTTACAAATTTATCTTTTTCTTCTATTATTACTGATTTTATTGTTTCTTTGTTTTGCTCTAATTCTGGATACATTTCTTTTAAATTTTGTATATTTATTTCTATTAAGTTTGATAATTCATCTAAGTTTATTTGTAATTTGTTCATATGTCTAATCATTCTACGAATTAATCTTCTTAAAACATATCCTCTGTCAATATTACTTGGTCTTCCTCCGTCTGAAATTATCATCATACTTGAACGTAAATGTTCTGCCACTATTCTTCTACTTTCTATTATATCTTCTTTTTCTAGTTCTTCTAATTTAGCCATTATTGGTTCAAATATTTCTGTATCAAATGGTGTTTCTTTTCCTTGTAATAGCATTGCCATTCTTTCTAATCCTAAACCTGTATCAACATTTTTTTGTTTTAATTTTGAATAGCCATTTTTATCTTTGAAATATTCCATAAATACATTATTCCAAATTTCAACATATTTACCACAGTCGCAACTTGGTTGACAATCTGGTCCACATGCTGGTTTTCCTGTGTCATAAAACATTTCTGTATCTGGTCCACATGGTCCTTCTTCCCCTGCAATCCACCAGTTATCATCTTTTCCATAATAATATATATGTCCATCTAGAATTCCTGCTTTTTTCCAACACTCTGCTGAAACTTCATCTCTAGGACAGTCTTCATCACCAGCAAAGCAAGTTACTGATAACTTTTCTACTGGAATTTGTAGTTCTTTTGTTAAAAAATCAAAGCTCATTTTAATTGATTCTTCTTTAAAATAATCTCCTAATGACCAATTTCCTAGCATTTCAAAATATGTTAAGTGTCTGTTGTCACCAACTTCATCTATATCATTTGTTCTTACACATTTTTGATAATCTGTAAGTCTAGTTCCATTTGGATGTTTTTCTCCTAATAAATATGGCACTAAAGGTTGCATTCCTGCTGTTGTAAATAATACTGATGGGTCATTTTCTGGTATTAATGATGCTGATGGTATTTGTGTATGACCATTATTCTTAAAAAAATTCAAGTATTTGTTTCTTATTTCTATTGCTTTCATTTATATTCTTCCCTTCTATATCTCTTTTTATATTTATAAATTATACTTTAATTATGCGAAAAAATCAAGAATTATATTGCCTCAAATTCTAATAAAGTTTTAATTTTTATAAATGATTTATTCTTCATCTACCATAGAGTTGAACGGAATGATATGTAACTTCCACTATAAGAGGGGCTACTACCTATACGAAAAAAAGCTGGCACAGTAGATCCTTTATTATTGAAAACTCCTCCTCTTGTTACTCCTGTTGCACCTGGATATGTACTTTTTTCTAATGTCCATTCTGCTTCATTTCCTGCCAAATCATATATATTTAGCACACTATTTCTTTCTGTTGCTCCTGTTGTTAATAATACTACATCATTTGATGGCTTTGTGTATTTTCCATTTACTTCTGTAAATGTCTGTCCATCATCTATTGAGTATTTTCCTTTAACTAATTCAAATGTTTCATTACTATAATTTCCCCATGTTGTACTATCCTCCTCCAGTTCTACTTGTGTTTTTCCTTGTTTATTTTCTATATGCTTTAAGACCAAATCCCATTGAATTCCAAACATTAGACTACTTGTTCTTCCTCCTGTTGCTAATTCTTTTGATTTTTCTTGTGCTTGTTTATTAGTCACATAATTATATGGATATGCTCCTTCTTGTATAACTGGAGGTGTTAATTCTTCATTTGATGATGTTCTTAATATATTTGTTCCTGTTTCATATTTTCCAATATAAAATCCTCCATTTTCATATACACTTTTCAACATTTGTTTTTTATAATTATTATATTCTTCCTCACTAGAAAATCCATTTTGTTTTTCTGAATCCCATGTATCTGCACATTTGCTTCTATAGTTTTTCGCATAATTTTGCATAGTAATTTCTATCTTTGCATAATCATCTGAATTCTTTGGTGCCTTTCCTCCATTATATTCTGTATTTTCATATATACTTTTTGGCACTTCTATCCATGTCCATTCATTTCCATTACTATCTTTTATTACTACACCTTTTTCTAAATTACCTTCTATTACTTCTGCTCCATCTGGTAAAAATGGTTTTGTATCTTCTATTTGTGATAAATTTTTACTTATTTCTGTTTCAATACTTCCTTTGTTTTCTTCAGTTAACATTACTATTAATATACCTACTGCTAAAATCAGCAGTACAATTATTATTGCTATAACTAATGCAATTAGAGTCATCCCTTTTGAAGATTTATTTAATTCTTTAAAATTATCTTTTAGTTTGAATTTTAATTTTATCTTTTTCCTTTTTTCTTCTTTTAATTTGCTCATATTGTATTTCTCCCCTCTTTTTCATTAAGAATTTTTTCTTTTATAGGTTAAATCTTTCTTTTCTTATATAATCTAATTCCCCTTATTTCATTTTACCTTATATTTTAAACAGAACTATGAGCTTTTTCATATGCTTTTTTTATTAATAAAAATAATTCTAATTATCATGTTTTGATTATATACAATTATAATAATTAAGTCAATTCTTTAAATTTTGTTATTTCATTTTTATTATCTACCTTATTTTAAGTCACATATGTTATCGTAGTTTCTTTATTATTTTCCTTAATATTTACTAAAATACATTTTTATTATTTTAATATTACACAATATTTTATATATCCACTAGAATTATCTCTTCTCCTATACATTTTATATTTTTCCAAGGAATAGTAATTCCATTGTTAGTTTTAAATACATTTAAAAACTTACTTTTCTCTCCTGGAACTATTATATATGTAATTGCTCCAGTTTCTAAGTCTGCACATACATCTTGAACAAATCCTAGTCTTTTTCCATCATTTATATTTACAACTTCTTTATGTTTAAAATCCAATCCCTTTTCTTCCATACAAATTATTTCCTCCTTATTATATAAAATTAATTTTAAATATCTTTCTTTTTATTTAACTTTTCTTATTCTTCTTGTAACTTTTATACTTCTCTATAAAAATAAAAAGATATTTTTAATTTATTTTCACACCAATTAAAAAATATCTTTTCATTTTTATTTATACCACTTTTTTATATGTTGTATCGCACTTTTTTCTAATCTTGATACTTGAGCCTGTGATATTCCAATTTCATCAGCAACTTCCATTTGAGTTCTTCCATCAAAAAATCTTTTAGTTACTATCATTTTTTCTTTATCATTTAATTTCTCCAATGCTCCTTTTATTGTCATCTTCTCTGCCCATAATTCATCTGTATTTTTACTATCTTTTACTTGGTCCATTATATATATATTCTCTGAACCATCATTATATACCGGTTCTTGTAAAGATACTGGATCTTGTATTGCATCTAAACTAAATGAAATATCCTCTTTTGTTACTTCTAATTCTTTTGCAATTTCTTCAATTTTAGGGTCTCTTCCATTTTCTTTATTAAATCTTTCTTTAAATTGTATTACTTTATATGCTAAATCTCTAACTGACCTACTTACTCTTATACTATTGTTATCCCTTAAATATCTTTTTACTTCTCCTATAATCATTGGTACTGCATATGTGCTAAATTGGACATTTTGACTTAAATCGAAATTATCTATTGCTTTAATCAATCCTACACATCCTACTTGAAATAAATCATCTGCATTTTCGCCTCTTCCATAAAATCTTTGAATTACACTTAGCACTAATCTTAAATTACCATTAATAAATTTGTTTCTTGCTTCATTATCTCCTTCTTTTATTTTTATAAATAACTCCTCTTTTTCTTGTTTGCTTAATAAAGGTAATTTTGATGTATTCACACCACATATTTCTACTTTGTTTAGCAAAAAGAAAACCTCCTTTTAAAAATACTTAGGTTTAGTATTTCCAAAATTAGGCTTTTTATACATTATCCTATTTTACTTGCAATATCTTTCTTCATTTTATTTATTATCTTTTTTTCTAGTCTTGATATGTAACTTTGTGATATTCCGTAATTCATCAGCTACCTCTTTTTGTGTTTTTTCTTTTCCTGTTTTAAATCCAAATCTCATTTCCATTATATCTTTTTCTCTTTCATTTAATTTTAAAATAGCTGCTCTTAAAAGTTTTTTATCAACTTCATCTTCTAAGTTTCTTGATGTAATATCTGGTTCAGTTCCTAAAATATCTGAAAGTAATAATTCATTGCCATCTCCATCTTTATTTAATGGCTCATCTATTGATATTTCACCTTTTAGCTTATTACTTTTTCTTAAAAACATTAGTATTTCATTTTCTATACATCTTGATGCATATGTTGCAAGTTTTATATTTTTTCCTGTATTAAATGTATTTACTCCCTTCATAAGTCCTATTGTTCCTATTGATATTAAATCTTCTATACCAATTCCTGTGTTTTCGAATTTTTTTGCTATATATACTACTAATCTCAAATTTCTTTCTACTAAAATTTGCCTAACTTCTAAATTGTTTTCTTCTGATAGCTTTTTTATCATTTCTTCTTCTTCCTCTGGTGGTAATGGTGGTGGTAATGTTTGACTTCCAGCTATATAAAATATTGGTAAATATTCTATTTCTTCATCATCATTCAAATATTTTGCACATATTGAAGAAATACTATTTTTTACAAAATCTACAAATTTCATTTTAATTCTCATTCCCTTCTTATTTTATTAAAAACGCTCTCTAGTAGCAATGAAAATTTTGCCTTTTTTCAAGCTATTACTATAATCCCATTTTCAAATTATTAAATTGAATAATTTTCTTCTTGTTTAAAATAACTCTAATCCCATTAAAGCTCTATATTCTCCCCTCTTAGTTAAAGATTTATTGTATATTCCTATTATTATTTCATTTACTTTCTTTTCCTCATCATTTTCATTTTTTATAATTACATAGTCAGCCTTTATTCCTAAAAGCATTCCATTTTGTTTTCCTAAAGATGAAAATGGTATAAACTTTAATTTAGTCATATATTTTTGTTTTATTTCATCTGGTATTTTTGAAAAATCACCTCCTAAAATATCATCTATATTATTTAATATTTGTTTTGGTATGCATTCATATAATAATGTATGTTCTACTACTATTACGGGTATATTTGTTATTGGTTCTTTTAGCAAATTTCCTGTATCTAACATCGCTTTTGCTTCTATTTCTTTATTATTTAATTTTATTTTTATATTGCAAAACATATCTCTTTTGGAAATTTTGTTTTTTACCACTGTAAAAGCTCCTATTATTATTAAAAAGGCTACAATAGCCGATAATAATATTGTTTTTAAGGAATATGTCCCTAAAAATAAACCATTTTTCAAAAATGTTTCTTGGGGCTTTACTATATAAATTAGTGCAAATGCTGCACCTCCAAATACTAATGAAGTTAAGTAGAATATAAGTAAGGACTTCCACATTTTTTTCATATTTTGGGGATTAAATGCTACATATACTATTATTATTGATAAAATCATTTTTAAAATCATGCTTGAATAAATTTTTAAATTTGAAATATATGAAATTACAGTATAAATTGCCCCTATTAAACTTGCTAATAACAATCTCCAGAATTTAGATTTGTTTTTCAATATTATGTCTGTTGCAAATAATATAATGTAATTCATAATTAGATTTTCTATTAATACTACATCAACATAAATAGTCATATAATCACCTGCAAAAATATTGTACTACCTATGTTATAAAAATACTGTCTTTTTCTATTGTAGAATCAAAGAAATATTTGACAAAAACTCTTATAATTAATTTATTTTAAAAAAATATCTAAAAGAAACGACCTTTTTTATTATATGCAAAAATGATTTCAGGTCGAGATGATTTCAAGGTCGGAGACAAAAATCATGATTATATAATTCAAAATAATTATTTGAAAATTCACCATGATTTTTGTCTCCGACCCCAAAATCACGACCCCAAAATCATAACTAAAAAGACTGCCCTCCAAAATATATTTATATATTCTAGCCGGACAGTCACATTTTTATATATTTTTATTTCTATTTTTTCTTAAGAAAGATGGTATATCTAAATCATTTTGAGATGAACTAATTTCTGAGCTTGATGGAATCGAAGTAACTTTCTTCTCCCATGTTTTTGATATATTATCAACACCTAAGCTTGATATTGGTTCTGGTTTCTCAAATCCTGTTGCTATAACTGTTATTTGTATTTCATCTTCCATTGATGGATCTGTTACAGTACCGAAGATTATATTAGCTTCTGGGTCTACACTGCGTTGTACTAATTCTGCTGCTGTATTTACTTCGTGTAATCCTAAGTCTTCTCCACCTGTTATGTTGATTATTACTCCTCTTGCTCCTTCTATTGATGTTTCTAGTAATGGACTTTGAATTGCTTCTTTTGCTGCATCTTCTGCTCTATTTTCTCCTGATGCTCTACCTACACCCATATGTGCCATTCCTGTGTTTAACATTATTGTTTTTACATCGGCAAAGTCTAAGTTTACAAGTCCTGGTATAGCAATTAAGTCTGATATACCTTGTACACCTTGTCTTAATATATCATCAGCCATTTTGAAAGCTTCGATTATTGATGTTTTTCTATCTATTATTTGTAATAATTTATCATTTGGTATTACTACTAATGTATCTACTTTTCCTTTTAAACTTTCGATTCCTCTTTCTGCTTGTGAAAGTCTTTTTTTACCTTCAAAAGTAAATGGTTTTGTAACAACTCCTATTGTCAATATTCCCATTTCTTTTGCAGCTTGTGCAACAACTGGTGCTGCTCCTGTACCTGTTCCTCCACCCATTCCGGCTGTAACAAATACCATATCTGCTCCTCTTAATACTTCTGCTAATTCAGCTTTACTTTCTTCAGCTGATTGGGCACCAATATCAGGATTTGCTCCTGCACCTAATCCTCTTGTTATTTTTTCTCCTATTTGGATTTTTGTATTTGCTTTTGAAGTTTGAAGAGCTTGTCTATCTGTATTTACTGCTATAAAATCAACGCCTTTTATTCCTGCATCAATCATTCTATTTACAGCATTGTTTCCTGCTCCTCCTACACCTATAACTTTTATTGTTGCAGTTCCATCCATCATTGCAATATTATTATCATCATTGTAATCCATCATTTAGTTTTTCCTCCCTTTATATTTTAAAATTTTTGTTTTATGAATAGAAAAACTCTTTTATTTTTTCTATTATTGTTTTTATAAAATTTTCATTGTTTTGTGTATCTATACTGCTTGAAACAGTTTTAGCAAATGGTCTTGCTGCTATATATCTTACTAATGCATAACTTGTTCTATATGTTGGTTTTACTGTGCTTATTGCTCTTCCTGTTGATATTTTTACTGGTATATTCAAGTTAATCTTTCCAGCAACATCACTTTTATTTATATTAACTATACCTTGGCCTGTTAAAACTACATTATTTATTTTTTGTTTTACTCCACTATTAGTAATATCTTTATTTATTATTGTAAATATTTCTTCTATTCTAGCCTCTATTATTTCTATTAACTCAGAACTTTTTATAATTCTATTTTTATTATCATCTTTTGATGTATTTAAAATAATATCATTATCATTATCTATAAAAGATTTTAAAGCTAGTCCATATTGTCTTTTTAGTTTATCTGCTTCTTCTTCTGATATATTAAGAACTACAGCAATATCATTAGTTATATTATCTCCACCTACTGGAATTGAATTTGTATATACAAAACTTGAACCTTCAAATACACCTATATCTGTATTTCCTGCTCCTATATCTAATAACATTATATTATCATGTAATTCATTATTATCTAGAACTAAATTTCTTTCTGCCAATGTTGTTGGCACTATTCCATCTATCTCTAATCCTGCTTTTTTGAAAATATTATGTAATTGTCTGACATAATCTTTTTCTGCTAATATTATTTGTGCACTTATTGTAAAGCTTGAACTTAAATTTCCTACAGGGTCTGTTACAACTGTTCCATTTTCTAATGTAATCTTATCTGGTACAATATCTATTAATGTTTTTCCATCAGGAATCTCTATATCTTTTACTTGCATTACTGCATTTTGAACATCTCTTACTGATATTCCTGAATATTTATCTCTAGCTTCTTTTGTTATCATATTTTGAACAATTGTTACATATTTTCCCGGAATTGTTACATATGCTGAATTAATTTTTAAATTTGTTTCTTCTTCGGCATCTTTTATTGTTTTTGCTATACTTAAACTTATTTCATCTTCATTTATTATCTTGCATTTCTTTAGTCCACTACATTTATATGAGGTATTGCTTATAATCTCAATTTGCCCAAAGTTGTTTACTTCTCCTACAACCGTACAAACTTTGCTTGTCCCTATATCAATACCTACTATGATATCACCGATAGCCAAGTTAATTCCTCCAATTTTTAGTATAAATTTTTCTAAATGTATATATATTACATTTCACAAAAAAAGTCAATAGTAATTGTAATATTTTTGTAACAATTTCGCAATAATATTGTAACACTCATTTTTGACATTTTTCGCCAATTATCTAAAAATAAAATTACAATTATCTATATTTTTCATACTCTTTATTATATTTATCTAAATATAATTTTATAAATTGCATTTATATATATTTAATTGTAATTTATAATATATTCACATTTAAAATTTAATTTTTCTTTTGAATATAAATTTTATATTAATTTATCCTCACTTTATGTTATACACCTCAAAAGTTCCATAATATTTGCTATTATATATTATTTTTTCTTTTACTTCAATATTATTTTTCTTCTTTTACTATTTCTTTTGATTTTTTATTTCCTTTATCTTTTAATTTATTTGTCCATTTTTCTACATAGTATCTTCTTATTGTTCCTAAATTCATAAACATTCTCCATACAAAAACCACTATTGCTGCTAAATATATATCAACATTTAATTTTTGACCTAGTATTGTCAGTAATATTGCTAAAATGGCATTACCAAAAAATCCTGATATAAATATTTTCAAATCAAAATTTTTATTTATTACTGAAGCTATTCCCCCAAATACTGAATCAAGTGCAGCTATAATAGCTATTGCTAAATAACTAGAATATGTATATGAAATCATTGGAGCATTTAGTCCTATTATAGTACCTAATATACATCCTATTAATATAGCTATGAATAACATTATATTTCCTACCTTTCCTTTTTAAAGTATTTAATTATGTTTATTTATTGTTTCCTCTTTTCAAAAATTTTTTATTTACATATTGCCAAATTACTTCTATTCTATATATTTTGTATTTATTTCTTGATTATATTTATCTATATAGATTTTATTGTCTTTTTCTATTGTTGCAATATGTCCTAAAGTTTCTAGTTGTTCAACAGCTCCTCCCGTTCCTTTTAAAGCTGTCTCTAAATATGATTGATTTCCTATTGCTTTTATTACATATGGTTCTAATATTCTTTGACCATTTACTTTTATAAATTCATTATTTATATAAGTTATATCTGTTGTATTAACAATTCTTTGGCCATTTATTGAAATTGCTTCTGCTCCTGCAAATTTAAGTGAATTTACTATTATTAATAAATCATCTGAATTTATTGGTGTTTTTATATCTTTTCCAGTCTTCAAAGTAACTATTATTCCTTCTCCTTGAACATCTGTTAATCCTAATAACATATTATTTTGCTCTAATTCGCTTTCTAGTAGTTTACTTGATTCACTATTTGTTTCTTCATCATTTTTGTATTCTTCAATTTTGCTTACAGTATCTTCATATTTTTGATTTATATCATCATATTTTGACTTCCAATTTGCAAGTTCTGTTTTTAATTCAGCTTCTTGCATACTTTCTATTGATGTTATATCTGTTTCATTTACTATTTTAAATTGCATCATCATTACAGATACTAATGCAAAACATGCAATTCCAATAGTAATTGTCATTGTTATTTTTCCTTTTTTTATAGCCTTTTTCATCTATTTCCTCCTATTTTATGTTTTGCATATATTTAAAGTTTATTACACCTGTATATTTAGGTATAGTTATATTATTTGATTTTTCTAAACTAACTCCTACATTTGCCTCTTTTAATATATATAAGTATCCTCCTGGTCTTTGTAATCCTGATAAATATTCTGGCAATCCAATAGCTTTTATTACAAATGGTGCACCTATTCTCTCTCCATTTATATCTATTGTATTACCTCTACAAGATATCGCTGTATTTGCTACCCATCTTTGGTCATTTATTGAAATTGCTTCTGCTCCTGCATTTATCAATTCGTTTACAACACTTAATACATCAATATCATGAACTAATAACTCACTAGGATTTAATGTTGATGTTGCTATTCCTTTACCATCTGTTAAAGTTATTATAACCCCTGGGCCTTTTGCTTCTGCCATACCAGTTAATTTATTTCCTTGTTTTATCTTATTTTCTTTTTCCTCTAAGTCTGAATTGTTTTTTGTTGCTTTTTGTCTTTCTACTTCTAATTGTTTTTCAGCTTGTTCTAATTCCTTGTATTTATTGTCATATTTTTCTTTATATTTTAATACTTCTGCTCTTAAATTATTTTCCTCATAATTTTGGCTAACCGTAGAATTCGTGTTTTTTACAGTTCTAACTTGTACACATATTCCTAAGGTTAAAGCAAAACACATTATTCCTAAAACTAGGCTGACTACTTTTTTATTTGTCATTTCTCCACCTTTCTAGTATAAATTATACTTTCTCTCTAAAATATACCTTGAATTTTTGATTCAAATCTCCATTTGCAAAAATTTCCCCTTCTTTACCTTTTTCCTCATTTATTATTGCAATTACATATAACATTTTATTACTTAAATTAGAACCATCACCTAAGTGAATCTTCTTTTTCTCATTTTGCATATATATAATATAATCATTTTTATTGCTAATGTCAATGCTTGTGACCTCTTTATCTAACTGATTTTCTTTCATTGCACTAATAATTTTCAAAATAATTTCTAATTCAGTTAAGTCTTTATTGTTTAGTCTATTTCCTGGTTTTATTTCTTCTTCTTTTGTTGATATCCCCGTAATTATTGGTAAATTTAATTGATTTTGAGTAATTTCTAAAATATATCCTTGTGTGTTTATATATGCATATTCACCTAATACAGGTACACTAAATTTTGGTTCTCTTTCTTGTATATTTATTTCAAGCTTATTTGGAAAAACTCTCTTTAATTCTACACTTTCAATATATGCATTTGATTTTATTTTGTTTTCTACATCATTTTTCCAAAATTTAAAAATATTTTGACCTACTGATAATTCTGATAAACTTATTATTGTTTCTGGACTTAATTGCTTATTATTAGTTACTTCAACATTTTGAATATTAAATATTGGTGAACAAGTTGCAAAAGCTATTATTCCACTTATTACACCTATAAGCAAAATTAATTTCAAGAAAAATTTTATTCTTTTTAGCCTTTTATCTCTTTTTCTTTGCTTTTTTGCAAATTCTTTTTTCATTTCATCTTGTTTCTTTTTATTATTTTTATTTGTCATACCAATAACTGTTTCTGTATCAAAGTCAAATTCATTTTCTTCTTTTTGTATATTGTTTCTTTCTTTAATTCTCTTTTCTCTTTCTTTTTTTCTTTCCATTAAGTTTTCAATATTTTGGTCTTGTCCATTATTGAAGCGATATAAATCTATATTTTCTTCTTTAGGTTTTTTTGGCAATTTGATTCCTCCCTATTTTATTTATAATATTTTTTATTATATAGGAAACCTTATAAAATATTTTAGTTTTGCAACATAAAGTGAAAAAATTAACATTAAAATTTAATTTCTAAATAAAAATATTTTTTATTTTATACAAGGTTTCCTATACAATAAACTCGAAACTATCTTTTCACATATTTAATTCAAAATCTTTGCTTATTATTTTTATTTCATTAACTTACTTTTTCTTCAATCTTCTATTCTTATATTTACACCTATTGCTTGTAATTTCTTATCAAATTTTTCATATCCCCTCAATATATAATCAATATTTTCTATTGTTGTTTTTCCTTTTGCAACTGTTCCTGCTAATACCATTGCTGCTCCTCCTCTTAAATCTGTTGCTTTTACAGTTGCTCCATATATCTTTCTTACACCTTTTATAATTGCCGTTTTTCCTTCTATTGAGATTTTTGCCCCCATTCGTATTAATTCTTGTGTATATTTATACCTGTTTTCAAATATATTTTCTACTATTATAGATGTTCCTTTTGCTACTGTTAATGTTGTTGCAAATATTGATTGCATATCTGTTGGAAAACCTGGATATGGCATTGTTTTTATATCTATTGCTTTTAATTTTTTAGGAGCTAATATTTCCATTTTGTCTTTATTTATTTGTATATTGCAACCTGTTTCTTCTAGTTTGTCTATTATTGGTACTATATGAGATGAATCGACATTCTCTAAAACTAAATGTCCTCCTGATATCGCTGCTAAACATAAAAATGTTCCAGTTTCAATTCTGTCTGGCATGATATTGTAACTTACATCTTTTAGTTTTTTCACACCTTCTATTTCTATTTTGTTTGACCCTGCTCCTTTTATTTTTGCTCCCATTCTATTTAAGAAATTTTGTAAATCTATGATTTCTGGTTCTCTTGCTACATTTGTAATTATTGTTGTTCCTTCTCCTAAACAACTTGCTAATATTGCATTTTCTGTTGCCCCTACACTAGGAAATTCAAAGTCAATTTTTTCCCCTTTTATTTTATCACAAAAGCAACTTATTTTTCCATAGTTTTTATCAATATTTATGCCTAATTTTTCAAATGCTTTCAAATGTAGGTCTATTGGTCTTGTTCCTATGTCACATCCTCCTGGATATGTAAATGTTGCTTTATGATATTTTCCTAGCATTGCTCCTGCTAATATCACTGATGACCTCATCTGATGCATTAATTCTTCCGGTATTTCTAGTTTTCCTATTTTACTTGTATCTATTATTACTTTATTATTCTTTTTTTCTACTTTTGCTCCTAGTGTCTCTAATATTTTATACATCATTTGTGTGTCTTTTATTTCTGGTACATTGTATAGAGTTGTTTTTCCTCCATTTAGTATTGTTGCTGCTATTATTGGTAAACTTGAATTTTTTGAGCCTGATATTTTTACTCTTCCTTCTACTTTTCTCCCACCTTCTATTATGTATTTTGACATTTTTCTGCCTCCTTTTTTCTTTTGCTATATTTTATGTTTTCTTTACATAAATTGTGAATGTGGGAATTCTACTTCTCTATTTATTTTTATTGGTGGCTCATATTTTTACTTTATCCATTAAATTCGTATATGTTAAAAGTTCTAAAAATCAATGGTTATATTGAATTTTAGAACTTTTATTCTAATTGTTTACTTTTAGATAATATATTAAGCAACTTTGATATGGATAGTCGTCATAAAATATCTAATTTATACAATTCTTTTTTAGAGTTTTTTCTTATATTTTTATTAAATTTCTACTGACTTTTTGTTTCTAATATTATATCATTTTTCTTTAAACTTTCTATCAATTCATGTATTCCTTGATTTTCTAAATCTAAGATAAACCCTTTCATCCCCACTTGTTTTGCTACCTTAATATTTTCAGCTTTATCGTCAATTAAAAAACTTTCTTCTGGTTTAATATTAAAATTTTCAAAAAGTTTAATATATATTTTTTTATCTGGTTTTATAATGTTATAATCACATGATACGATCCATCCATCTACCGCTTCAAATATAGGTAATCTTACTAAATAATTATAAGCTTCTTTATTATTATTTGATAATATAAAAATATTGTACATATTACTCTTCAAATTATTCATTAATTCAATTACTTCATTATTGAATGGTCTATATTTATAATAATTTAATAATACTTCTCTTATTTCATCATCAATTGTAAAATCTATTCCACAATTATCCAAATGTTCTTTTAATGTTTCTTTTCCTAAATCTAACTTATTCCAATTATCAAAGAACTTACATTTTATAATTTTATATATTTCATCTGATATTTTTAAATTTTCCAAAACAACTGATGGTGTATCTTTTAATATTACATTTCCTAAATCAAAAATTATATTTTTTATCATATCTATAAACATTCCTTTTCTTATTTTTTTATTTATGCAATATTCAATTCTGTAGCTTTTAAATTATTTTTTGGATGAAAAATTAATATTATATTTAAATTTTAAAACTTTTTTCTCATTACATTCGAGATAATCTTTTTAATTTTTTCCTTTCATAATCCCCAAAAAATATCTTAACCATTCAAAAGCTTCATTATTTTCAATCATTCTGGAAAATTCATCAACTGTAACATATTTAGCATCAATAACTTCTCCATCATTAAATGATAATTTATTCAAACTTATATCCTCTTTTATTAAATATATATCTCTAAAAAATTCATATTTTCATTTTCTTCAACAATTTCTTTAATTAATGTAATTTTATTCTCCTCTATGTCTAAACCAATTTCTTCTTTCAGTTCTCTTTTTATTGCCTCTTTACTTGCTTCTCCACTAATAACTAATCCATTTGTTGGCTCCCACATTCCACCATGTGTCTTGTTTAATTTTCTTTTTGTTAATAATATTTCTCCTTGATTATTAATAATCCAACATTGCACTGAAATAATGTATTCTCCTTTATTAAGAATTTCTCCTTCTTTTCTTTCAATAATTTTTCCAGTTCTTGTTTTCTTTCTATCATATACATCTAATCTCTCAAACATAGTAATCTTCCTTTCACTTTTCTAATTATTCTTCCCCTGAATTTAAACTTCGAATTTGCTTAGCATTTTTGTCTGAAATTACATTTTTACCTGTTTCTTTTTCTAATTGTTCCTTTGCCAGCCTCGCAATATTTCCACCTTTAATAACTGAATCTTCAGCTTCTTTAAATCCTTTTCCTTTTTTACTCTTTGAAATTTCTGTAGAAGATGTTTCAGCAAGCATATTTAATACTAATTCCATATTAGTCATATTGTCTCGTAAATTTTCCTTTTTTAAACCTTTTAGATTTTTATATTCTTTTACTGAATATCCACTCCAAGCCTGTGTTAAAATATTTGTTAATATTGCAAAATCTTTACCGTCACTTATTCCTTTTTCTTTTAATTCATCTGTAAATTCTTTTCTTATATCTATTGTTTTTAATCTTTGGTTTATCCATTCTTCTGAATATCCTTTTTTTCTGTATATATCTAATGCCCTATTTATTGCTATTTCTGGATCATATGCTTCATCTATTCTTTCTTTTCCAACTTGTGCTAACCATAATTTAAAAGGCTCCGCTTTTTTTGATGGTATTGATTGAATTAACCTTAAAATTTGTTCAGTAGTCATTACATCAGTCTCTCTTAATTTTCCATCATATGCTTTCATTTTCAACTGGTTAGTAACACTAACCAGTTCACTTCCTTCTTCTTTTAGCTTATTTTTCAACCATTTCCAATAATTTCTAGACTTTTGATAATCATTATCTGTTAATACAGATACTACATCTACAACTGAAAAATACCATTTTTCTTGTCCATCATTCCATTTTGCTCTAATTTTTTTATCTTCAAATAATTTTAATTCACTATCTTGTTCCATGTTCTGCCTCCTTTTTTATTAATTATTTTGTGTTTTTTATCAATATAAGAATTTCACCTTTATCTTTCTATTATTTATTCATTTTTTTATTCTGCACATTTAAATTTCTATTTTTTTCCTTTTCTATTAATTTTGCACTTTTATTTGGTGTTGGTAAATCTTCTGGCATAGTTCCTCCAATTCTTTTTATTGTTTGTCTAACAGCTTGTCCTACATTATGATGAGTCCTACAAGCATCATCTTCATTATTTATATTTTTGTTTTTCAATACTTCATCTGTTTGTGTAATCCTAAATAAATTAGCTGCTAACTCTGTACTACTCATATAATCTAATATGTCTTCCTTTTCTGATATTCCTTTTCTATCTGCAATATCTTTAGCTGTTTCACCGTTATATAGTCCTCTATAACCATAATTATTGAATTTACCATAATTTTTTACTCCTGCTAATTTTGCTGTATCGAATAGATATCTATTTTTATCTTTTACATTTTGTCGTGTATATAATCTTTTCTCATCTTCGCTTAATTGTTCATATTCTTGCCTAGATATTTCTTGTTTCCTAGTTTGCACTGCAAAATATGTTTGTGCAAGTGCTATTGTCTTTTTTCTACTATCTCCATTTTGTGCAATTAAATAGCATGCATATCTAGTTAGTTTCAAATCATCAATTTTCTTATCTGCCACTCCTGCTTTCACCATTTTGCCGACCTCGGCAAAATGGTCTATTATATTGATATCACTACTTTTGCAAGATTGTTTTGCTTTGTCAATTACTTTAACAAAATTCCCCCATTTGCTATATTCTAGCATTGTCATTAGTTCTCTAGCATACCAAAATTCGACTCCGTTTTCATCTATATGTTTAATACTTTCAAAATCTTTTTCTGTAGTATTTACTAAATTATTTGGCATATATATCCTCTCCTTTTCCAATTATAAATAATTGAAACATCTTTTATTTCTTCTATTTATATCATATTCGCTAAATATTTTCAATAATTTCTACGAATTTTTGTTCTGTTTTTTAAAGAAAATAAAAAAGGACCGTCTTTTCTATCATTTCACAGTCCTTTTCCTTCAAAAACTCTTTTATTTATAGCTTATTATTCTTCAACCTTCTCAAACATATCTTTACCAACACCACATAATGGGCAAACCCAATCTTCTGCTAGGTCTTCAAATTTTACTCCTTCTACTTCTTCATCGTAGATATATCCACATGCTATACATCTATATTTCATTTTATCACCTCCGTTTTTATATTTTTCATTATATCAATTTTATTTTTTCTCGTAAATAGTTTTTTTGTTTTTTATCATTTTATTTTTTCTTCTCTTTATGACTATAAATATACCTATTGCCAATACTATTGTTATTATTGATATCAAAAACAAATTTGACTTTCTTTCTTCTTTTTCTAAATTTTCTATGTTTCCTTCTATTTCTTCTATACTCAATTTAACATTTTCATTGTTATTTTTCTGCAATATTTGTTCCAATTTTTCTAATTTCTTTCTCTTCTCCTCTTCTGCTTTTAATTGTTCTTGTTCATTTCTCCTGTATACATTTACTTTATATTTTTTACTTGTATATCCATTCTCGGCAATTACTTTTATTATAATTTCATTGTTTCCATATTTTAAATTTTTTCCTCCATTAATTTCTACTTTTGCATTTATTTTTTGTGGTATTGCTAAAATATTTAAATTTTCAATTGTATTTGAAACTTCAGTTTTATATTCTAATATATTTTCATTGAATTCAGGTGATAATATTGCATTTTCTATTGCTAAATTTTCTAAATTTGCATTTGCTAATTCTATATTATTTGTTTTTGTCACATATATTTTATAATTTGTTTTATCTCTCATATTTGGTGCCATTACATTAATATTTATTTCATTTATTCCTATTTTAAAATCTTTATTTCCTGTTATTTCTACTCTTGAATTTTTATTTTGAGGATTTGCTGTTACCTCTAACTCATTTAAGTTTTCTGTTGTGAAATAATATTCTGTAATTTCAGGATTAAATTCTGGTGTGATTCCCTCATGATTTAATCTCATTTCTTTTAGTTTTGAATTAGTATTATCTTCATTATTTGTATTTGACATTATTTCTTGATTTTCTTCTACTATTGAAATTATTCTGTTTTCTTCTATACTTGCAACTTCTTTTCCTAAGTTATCATACATTTTTCCTTTTATTGATATTAAACTATTTCCTATATCTCTTGTTCTAAATTTATATTTGATTAACTCACAATTTTCTTTAGCATTTTTACCTCCTGATGTGTCATACCATGAACTTAAAATTTTTCCATTTGCAAAGCTTATATTTTCTATATTTGATATATATTCTACCAAATTATTATCAAAATTTATTTCTATATCATAAGCTGAAACTGATAGATTAGCTAAATTTATTACTATACTAAATTCCTCTTCTTTTTTTATTTTATCCTCACTAGATACTATTTCTATATTAATTTTATCTTCTAGATTTTCAGCAAGTACATTTTTCATTGTAAAACTACTAAAAATTATTGCTATAAATATTATTATTTTAACAAACTTACTATTTACTATTTTTTTCACCTTATGCTCCCTTCTAATTTTAGTTATCTTAATTTCTCCTTTAAATACTTATTATCTGAATATGTTGTTATAATTCACAACATATTTATAACAACATATTTAATACAAACTAACTTTATTTTAAATTACTATATATTTTTACTTAATATGAATTTTAAATTTATTACTTTTATTATAAATTAATACTTACTTTTATATTATTACTATCTACTGCTCTATTTTAGACAACCCTAAGATGTCTCTTTGTATCAATAATAAATCTCTTGATGTTGGCTTTCGTCCATCTTTATTTATATTCCCTGCTATTTGTGAATATTTATCTATGCTTTCTATTTCTAATATATGTCTTTGTAGCTTTAATAAATCGACACTATTAATTTTTCCGTCTCCATTTACATCTCCATATATTATTGTTATATATTCTGTAATTAATTCTTGTTCTCCTGAGTTTTTTAATATTTGTATTCTTGTGCCTGTTCCAATTAGTTGATTTTCTTGTATTTCAATTCCATCTTTATTTACTATTCTTATCTTATATTTTTCACTTACAATTATATTCTCCAAAAATACTTGTTTTGTTCTTTCTTCTTCATTAATACTTGTTATTATATTTCCTTGTACTTTCAAGTTTTTACTAAATTTAATATCTTGTTCTGATATTTTTTCTATAACATTAACTTCTACTTGTTTTTTTATATCTTCATTTTCTTTTGAACTAATATTTATTTTTGTTTTTCCCTTATTTACTCCTATAATTGTACCTATTTCATCACATATTGCTATATTTTGATTTTCACTTTCATATTTTATTTCCTTATTACTTGCATCTTCTGGTAATATTATTGATATTATTTTGTATTTTTCACCTTCTTGTAATGTTATTTTTTCTATGTTTATTTCTATTCCTGTAACTTTACTATATACTTCTATATCAATATTTGCTTTTACATCATTATCCACAGCTTTTACTGTTATTGTGGATTTTCCCGAGTTTATTGCATATATATTTCCTTCTGAATCTATTTTTACTATATTTTCATTGCTTGATTTATATTCTATTTTTTCTTCTTTGGCTTCTTCTGGTAAAATTTGTACTCCTAATTTCTTTTTTTCTCCTTTATTAATTATCTTGTTATCTATTGATAATCTAATTTCTTCAATCTGTGCTTTTGGTGCTTCTTCTATATAATTTTGAAATGCATATCCTATCATTCCATTTTCTAATATAACTCTGTCCCATCTTTCTCCTGCCTGTTTTCCTTTAGCTATTCTTGTCATTTTTTCATTCCTTGTTACTGTTGTTAATTTTTCATAGCTTGTACTTGGACCAGTTCTTATATTAAGTTCATTGTTTACATTTGCATATACTTTTGTGTTGTCATTATCATATTCTTCCTTTTTTATATTTGGGTTTTCGTTTTGTATTTTTTCCATGTTATTATATATTGGAATTATAAAGTTTATTTTTTCATCTAATAAGTTACTATTTTTATATCCTTTATATATAGATTGTGATTCACTATATGGAGCCAGTACATTTGTCATATATTGATGCCAGAAAAGATTTTGATTATTTCCTCCATCAACATGAAATTTTTGCAAGTATATTGTATTTTGTCCTATATTTATATAACTAGAGCCAATAAAAATTCCTCCACCAGTTATTGCTCTTTCTTTTGTATTCCAGGGAATCATTAATTTTGCTTTTCGTTCTTCACTTGCTCCATTAGCATCTCTTGCATATTTTAAACCATTAATTATCGCTCCCATTGGTTCTGCTGAACTCGTTGCTCCTATATTATAAAAATTATATAGTCCTTTATATCCTGATACATTTCCACTTATTGAGCTATGAGATAAAAAAGGACCTACTTCTTGTTTTATTCTTGAAGCTAAATGATAACTACTTACTTTAGAAATTCTTCCTGCATTAAAAATTAAATCGCCATATTTTTTATTTGTATTAATTACATTTCCATTGTAATCTAAATAATCTACCATTCTATTGTAAAATTCTGTTCCATATAATATTTTTTCTATCCCTTCCATATAGTTAATTTTTTCATCGAAAGATAATTCCTCAAACTGAAAAACTCTTACCTCATTTAAAAAATTTCTAGGGTCCATTGTATATAGTAAAGCTTCCCTTGAACAATCTACCCATCCTGCATCTACTTCAACATTATATTCTCCTGGCTTCGTATTTTTCCAACTGTCTGAATAAGATTTGGGTACTAAATTTTTTCCAAAAATATTTTCATTATCTATTACATATTTCCAATCTAAATTTGTATATAAAGCAATAAAATTCCAATTAGGATGATTCTTTTTTAACTCATATAAATATGGCTTAAAAGATTCCGGAAAATTTTCTATTCCTTCTAATTTACTTGCAGAATAACTTTTATTTGGATAAAAGAGCATATCTATTAAAATCAAAATAAATACAATTAATACTAAAACTATTATTTTACTTTTATTTATTAATTTCGTATTTTTGTTAATGTTTCTTAATTTATTCATTTAACAACTTTTCCTCTCCTTCTTTAATTGCTTTTATTACTATTCTTTTTGAAGAATCTGTAGTACAAGTAATTAGTGTTAATTCTGTCCTTCCATTTGTTTTTTGTGATAAACATTGTGTCTCATTTGGTAAAACTGTTGATTTTTTGTAAACTTTATAATTTATACTTCTTCCTGTTAAATCTGTTAATTTTATTTTATCACCGACATTTACTTTTTTTAAATTATGAAACATATTCTTTGTAATGTAATTATGTCCTGCTATACAAAAATTACCTATTTCATTTGGATTTGCTCCAAAAAACTTTGTTACTGATGTTGCTAGTGTTTGTTTATTATGTTCTTTAAGTACCAATGTATCTAAGTTAATCTTTTCTATTTCTAACTTTGCTATTACTGGATATCCATTGTATTTGCTTGGTATTTCATTATTTGCTATTTTATTATTTTCTTCATCTTTCTTTATTTGTTTTTCTATTTCATTTTTATTCTCTTTTTCTTGTGTTTTAACCATTTCTTTTCCACTTTGATTCGTTTTCATTGAATTACTTATTTGTTCTTTTGTTTTCATATCATTTGATTGGATTAAAGATAATGAAAAAAATATTATTATAGAAAAAATCATTATTAATTTTAGATATCTCTTTTTTTGACATTTTCCATGTTTTCTTTTCTTCATATTATTATCTCCATAAACTTAAAATAAAAAATAGTGAGCTGATTAATATTATTTACTATTCAAATATAAATATCAGCTCACATTTTAAATCATACTATTTTATTAGCACATGTTTTATTATTTTTCTTTATTATTTCTTAACTTTATATAAAAGGCTGTACTTAATATAAACATTAAAATTACTAAAATAGGAATATATAAATTCTTACCAGTCTTAGGCAAATTTTTTGGTAATTTTTCAGTGTTTGTGTTTACATTTTGATTTATTGAATTACTTGGAATTGTATTTACTCCATTATTATTGTTCTGTGTATTATTTCCTCCATTTGGTGCTGTTGTGTTATTTCCATTTTGAGTATTATTATTTGAGTCTTGATTTTTTTCATCAACTGTAATTGTAAAATCTTTTTCTGTTATTACTTTGTCAGAATTACTTCTATCTATTAATTTAAAAGTTACTATATATTCTCCTTTTTTATCAAATAACCCTCTTAAATTTAATTCTTGATTTACTTTTCCACCTATTTTGTAACCATTTGGGTCACCCCAACCACTATTAATTAAGTCATGTTCTATACTACTTGAATCAGTTCCTAATATTTTTACATTTCCACCATTACTAGATTTTACTTCTGCAATTATTCTAGCTTTATCATAATATCTACCCATATTTGATATAAGTGATAGCTTCATTTCTTTTTCTTCATTAATTGTTGGATTTCCTGTATAGTTTAATTCAAATTTGTAATCTTCATATTTAGGCTCTACAACTATATTTTTTACTAATGCTACATTGATATCATCATAGTTTTCAGATGCATCAGCATTTGCTAACCCCTCTGCTGTTACTGATAAATCAGTAGGATTTGATGTTGTAATTCCTTTTTTGGCTTTAAAAGTTATTGTCATACTTTCTCTTGGATTTGTTCCTCCTGTACTATCATAATATACAACTCTTACTCTTGTCCCATTATCATTAGCAGTTCCTCCATCTGTTCTTACATACTCTAACAACTTGTTATCATATGCAATATCAAATGTATATGCTCCTAATTGTTTCCCAAAAGTAATTTTTAAGGTAACTTCTGATTCTGGTTCTACTATTGTTTTATCTACACTAATATCTACATTATCTAATGCTACTGCATATGTTTTTCCCATTAGAATAGTAAAAAATAAAATGGATATAATAAGTAATGAATATAAAATTTTTTTCATTTTCAAAAAACCTCCTTTTTTGTATTACTAATATTATGCCTAAAAAAGTTTTATTTATTTGATGAATTAATTTCCAATTAATATTTTTTAGCTAATTACTGTATAATATTATTTCTTGCAGAGTAGCTTAAAATAGTTGATAATTATGATTTTTTTGAATCTTGACGTTCGACTGGAATGAAGATTAGAATTGGTTAGGTTTTCGAATGAGGAATG
>USFW01000022.1 GCA_900553985.1 uncultured Clostridium sp. | reverse complement strand
GTGAGCATTCCTCATTAGAAAGCCTAACCAATTCTAATCTTCATTCCATGCGAACATCAAAATTCCAAAAAATCATAATTATCAACTATTTTCAGTTACTCTACAATAAAAAACATTATCCTGTAGAGTTAAACTAAACAAAAGTTTGATAAAATCTTGACATTTGTAACTTTAATATATATAATAAGAAAAAAATAAAAAATGGAGTAGGAAAATGAAAGAAGAATTTTTAAATATATTAATGCAAGTAAAAAGAGAAGGGATAGAAGAACTGATTAATTTCTTAGAAAAATCAGATTTTTTTAAAGCACCAGCAAGTACAAGATTTCATGGTGATTATGAAGGTGGATTAGTAGAACATAGTTTAAAAGTATATGAAATACTAAAACACAAAGTTGAAAATTGTATAACAGAGATAGACATTCCAGAAGAATCAATAATAATTATAGGATTATTACATGATATATGTAAAACAAATTTCTATAAAGTAGATTACAGAAATGCAAAAAATGCATTAGGAGTTTGGGAAAAAGTACCTTATTATACAATAGATGATACAATACCATATGGACATGGTGAAAAATCAGTAATGATGATAACAGAATATATAAAATTAACACCAGAAGAAAAATATGCTATTCGCTGGCATATGGGATACACAGAACCAAAAGAATTATATAATGCAATAGGTGCATCATATAAAAAATATCCAATTGCATTATTAACACATGAAGCTGATTTAGAAGCAACATATTTATTTAATGTATAAGGGAATGAAAATACTATTTTTAATATTAATAAATATTCTTATTTAATATAAGATAAAGAACATTTTTTAAGATGTCTATTAAAGATGGTATTTAATTAATATAAAAATAAAAAGGAATGAAGATATAAAAGAACTTCATTTAGAAAGATAGGTAGGTAAAATAATGTTAACATATATTAAGGGAACACTAGAAATAAAAATGACTGAATATGTAGTAATTGATGTAGGTGGATTAGGTTACAAGGTATTTATGTCATCTATTGGGATGGAGAAATTAGGAAATATTGGAGATAAAGTAAAAGTATATACCTATTATAGGGTAAGAGAAGATGATATAAGTATATATGGATTTAATACAAATGAAGAACTTAGAATGTTTGAGTTATTATTATCAGTTAGTGGAGTTGGAGCTAAAACAGCTTTGACAATGTTAGCAGTTTGCAGTCCCTCAGAATTTGCTTTATCAGTAATTTCAGATGATGTAGCAACATTAACAAGAATACCTGGAATTGGTCCAAAATCTGCTCAAAGGATTATATTAGAATTAAAAGATAAATTGAAAAAAGAAGAAAATATATCAAAAACAAATGATTTACAAGTAAAAGCAGCAGTAATGGATGACAATAAAGTACAAGAAGCTATATCAGCTTTACAAGTTTTAGGATACAATAAAAAAGAAATAGAAAAAGCATTTATGAAAATTGATAAAACAGGATTAAGTACAGAAGAATTAATAAGAAAAGGATTATCAATTTTAGCATAAATACAATATATATAAATTTAAATAAATCTTTACATATAAACAATTAATTTTGAGTAAAATCTATATTTTATAGTAAGAAATATTAATGAGTTTGTTAATATTATTAGAAATAATAGTTTTAGTAGAAAAAAAGAAGAATTAAAAATATTATTATAAATAAGACTTAAACAGAAAAAGAAGTGGAGAGGAAAGTCATGAACAGTAATGAACCATTAGCTTTTAGAATGAGACCAAAAACTTTAGATGATTATGTAGGGCAAGAACATGTTTTAGGAAAAGACAAAATATTATATAGAACAATTAAAGCAGATAGATTATCAAGTATAATACTATTTGGACCACCAGGATGTGGAAAGACTTCATTAGCTAGAGTTATAAGTGAAACAACTAAATATAAGTTCTATAAAATAAATGCTGTTACTTCAGGAGTTGCAGATATAAAAAAAGTAATAGAAGAAACAAAAAATTTTATGATAAATCCAATAGGAAAAAGTATATTATTTATTGATGAGATTCATAGATTTAATAAATTACAGCAAGATGCCTTACTTCCATTTGTAGAAAATGGAACTATAATATTAATAGGAGCAACAACTGAAAATCCATATTTTGAGGTAAATAAGGCTTTAATATCTAGGTCAATGGTAATAAAACTAGAACCATTAACACAAGAAAATATATTTAGTATATTAAAAAAAGCATTAGAAAGTAAAGATGGATTAGGGGAATATAATATAAAAATAGAAGATGAAACTTTAAGAAAACTAGCAATAATATCTAATGGAGATGTAAGAACAGCTTTGAATGGTTTAGAAATTGCAGTATTAACAACAAAAATGGGTTCAGATGGATATATAGAAATTACTGATGAAATTATAAAAAATAGTGTGCAAGATAGAAAAGCAATTTTTGATAAAAATGGAGATACACATTATGATAATATAAGTGCTTTCATAAAATCTATGAGAGGTTCAGATCCTGATGCTACTGTATTTTATCTAGCAAGAGCTCTAAATGGAGGAGAAGACCCAATGTTTTTAGCAAGAAGAATAGTAATATGTGCATCAGAAGATGTGGGGTTAGCAAATCCAAATGCATTAGTAGTTGCAAACGCAGCAATGCAAGCAGTTCATATGGTCGGAATGCCAGAAGCAAGAATTTTATTATCAGAAGCGGCAGTATATGTAGCTTTATCTAAAAAATCAAATGCAACATATATGGCCATAAACAAGGCATTAGAAGATGTAAAAACAAAAGACACAGGCGAAATACCAATGCATATAAGAAATGCACCAATAGAAAAAATGAGAGAGCTTGGATATAATGAGGGATATTTATATCCTCATGATTTTCCAGGACATTACATTGAACAACAATATTTACCAGATAAGATGGTTGATACGAAATATTATATAAAAGATGAAAATATAGATTTATGATTTTGATGATTTTGGGGTCGGAGACAAAAATCATTAATGAAAATATAATGTTCTAAAACGAGACAGTACATAAAAATAGAGTTTATAAATAAAAGCATGAATAAAAGATTAACTTATAAATTAAAATTCTACATAAAATTCTAAAATATGACTTTGTAAATAAAAATCTTACATAAAACATCAAAATATAACTTTATAAATAAAAAATGGCATTTTATAAAAAAATGTCATTTTTTTTGTCATAATTGGTTATAATACTAAAATAAAAAAACAAAAGAATGGAGGCGAAAATGAAAAAACTATTCGAACTAATAAAAAAAGAAACAGAAGAGAGCTGGAAATATAATAATGAAAAATATCTATTTGAGTTACAAAAATTTTTAGATATAGCTGAGAATATTGAAGATGAATACTTACAAAGTATTATAATAAATCAAATGATAAAATGTGATAAAAGCCTTACAAATGTGGCAGAGGAAGCGTTTGAAAATATAAAAATCCAAAAAGTGCATAAAATATAGAAAAAAGGTAAAACCTACAATAAAGTAGGTTTTTATTATGTGGAAAAAAATTTTAATAGGTTTATTAGCAGGAATTGTAAGTGGATTATTTTCAACAGGTGGAGGAATGATATTAGTTCCAGCATTGGTATATTTAATAAAGTTTAGGGATTCAAAAGCAAGAGGAACAACAATTTTGTGTATATTACCAATGGTTATAACTAGTAGTATTTTTTACTATAAAAGTAATTATATAGATTGGAAAATTGCAATATTATGTGCTATTGGAGGTACAATGGGAGGATATATAGGAGCAAAATTGTTGAAAAAATTACCAACAAAAATATTAAAAATAGCATTTACAATATTTTTATTTTATGCTAGTACAAAAATGATTTTTAGTTAAGATATTAGCAAAAAAGAAAGGACATATTTAATGTTAGAAGTAATAATTGGGTTTATTTCAGGAATAATAAGTGGAACAGGAATGGGAGGAGGTACAATACTAATTGTACTTTTAACATTTATGTTAGGAGTAGAACAACATGTAGCACAGGCAACAAATTTAATATTCTTTATACCAACATCAATAATAGCAATAATTGTGAATCTGAAAAATAAAAATATAGAGTTAAAGACAGCAACAATTATTTCCATTTTTGGAATAATAGGTGCAATAATAGGTGCAAAAATTTCTACACAGATACAAGTAAGTTTACTGAAAAAATGTTTTGGGATTTTTTTATTAATAATTGCAATTCATGAAATATATACCATTTTTAAGTTGAATAAAAAAGAAAAAAACACAAATAATAAAGAAAATGTAAAAAATATCATTTAATAGATATTTTAGTATTATAAAATTAAAGAAAGGGAGTAGAGTTTTATGAAATTTGTAAAAGGTGTTATGATAGGTGGGCTAATAACAACAGGATTAGTTATGATGTATGCTGAAAGTGGAATGATGAATAGAAAGAAAATGATGAAAAAAGGAAAACAATTGGTAAAAAAAATGGGGATTGTATAATTTAGCTATGTGGCTGACCTAGAAATATTTTTTTATTCTAGGTCAGCCTGCATTTTTACATAGTTTTATTTTTCACATTTGCATTCATCAAAATTTGCTTCATGTTCTTCTTTACAACAATGATTATCACATTCTATAAAACAATCACATTTATCATGTTTAGAACCTTTTAAGCATTTTCCTTCATGGTGGCATTTTGCACATATTTTCATTCTATCAGTATCATTTACCCAAATTTGAAGAGCATATTGTTTACCAGGGCAAAGTGGTCCAAATACGAATTCTCCTTCTTTATCTGTAAAAGTATGGCCAATAGGACGTCTATCTTTTTTACCACATTCATATACTATTTCAACTAATTCTACAACTGCATCACATACAGGTTCTTTAAAACAATTTTTTACAACTCCATATATTACGTCTCTATTATCTTGTGGTAAAGTAATATCTAAGTCAAATTGTTTACCTCCTGATATAACACCATCAACATCTAAAATTGGGCAACAAGGTTTTTTATTTTCTAAATCCATTATTTCTCATCCTTTCTAACAACAAAATAGTTGTTAATATATAATATGAAAAGTGTGGAATAAGTTGTCAAAAAAACAAGAAAAATGAAAATTTTGCATTTTTTAAGAATAAGTGGTATAATAGTATTGTAGGTTATATACAAAGGAGGTAATTAATATGGGAACACAAGCAGAAAGACAAAAATTTTTAGATGATATGTCAAACAATGGAGAGTTAAAACAAATACAACAAATATCTTTGAAAAAATTAGAACCAATAGATATAAGCAAAAAAAGTAATAATAGAAATCAAAAAAATAATATAAACCAAAGGAATGTAAGTAAACAAGAGAGATATACTTGTAAAACTAGAAAATTATCAAAAAGACAAAAACAAGCAAAAAGAATGAGAAAGAAAATAAGTGCATTTTTAACTATAGGACTTTTAGCTTTTGGTTCATATGGTGCAAAACAGTATTATGATGATAATTTTAAGTCTGTACATTTGAATGAAGCTTTAAGATCTGGTGAAACATTAGAAGGGTTAGGGTTAACAGATGAAATAGTAGAAGACTTAGAGAGAATAAAACAAACATTAAAAGTAAAAGAAAATTTATCAAAAGATCAAATACTTAAATTAGGGGAAGATATAGAAGATTGTGAGTTATCTATTATACATGAAAAGGTAAATAATGCAGTAGACAAAAAAGGGAAAGTAACTGTAGTGCCAAGAAATGGAAATGGTAATTCGAGTATTACTGTTGAAAGAGAAAATGATAAAGATGTGTATAATGAGCAGGACATGTTTAAGGGCTATGGTGTTGAAATAGGAAATTATATAGAAGGAATTGCATCAATTCAAAATACAACAGAAAACTATAAAAATGATCACATTGATAGAGATGAGATTTTAGAGGTTTATGAAGGTAGTTTGGAAAAAGCAGAAAGATTTGCTTCATCAAAAATTACAGTAAATGAAAAAGGGAAAATGGATTTTCATAAAACTACAAAAGCAACTTTAGAAAATGAAAAAGTTGCCTCAATAGAAGACGAAGGTAGATAATTTAACTAAAAGTGCATAAAACTTCCACTCCTTGCAAACAATATGTATAAAACATATTGTTTGCAAGGAGTGGAAGTTTTTTGAAAATAGATAAAATATTAAAAATAGATGGAACTTTATTAAATAAAGTACAATTAGAGAATTATTTACAAAAAATTGCATCAAACCACAATTTAGTAAATAATTCTAAAAAAGAAACTTATCCTATACCACATTTGATTGAAAGTTATGAGGTTATAAAAACAGTATATAATTTATTAAATGAACATTTAAAAATAGGAATAAGTATTCACCCGGCAGGAGAATGGTTGTTAGATAATTTTTATATTATAGAAGAAACAGTAAAGCAAATTCAAAAAGAATTAACATTAAAAAAATATGTTAATTTTTTAGGAATAGGAAATGGAAAATATAAAGGATATGCAAGAATATATGTATTAGCTTCAGAAATAGTAGCATATACAGATAATAAAATAGAAAGAAGAGATTTAGAAGATTATTTAAAAAGCTATCAAAGTAAAAAAACATTAAGCATGGAAGAAATATGGAATATAGGAGTTTTCCTTCAAATATCAATAATTGAAAATATAAGAGAAATAAGTGAAAAAATATATAATAGTCAAATTCAAAAATATAAAGCAGAAAATATAGCAGAAAGACTAATAGAAAACAAATCAAAAGCTGAACAAAACTTTACTAATTTTAATAATAAAATTAGCAAAATAGATGTAATAAAAGATATGAAATATCCATTCATAGAATATATGTCATACATTTTAAGAAGATATGGAAAAAAAGGTTATAGCTATCTAAAAGCCTTAGAAGAAACAGTCGAAATGACAGGAACAACTATTCAAGAAGTAACTAAAAAAGAACATTTTGATATTGCGGTAACAAAGGTATTAATAGGAAATAGTATAACAAGCATTAGAAATATTCAAAGAATAAATTTTTTAGAGATATTTGAACAAATAAATGGTGTAGAAGAAATATTAAAACAAGATCCAGCTGATGTATATATTAAAATGGACAATAATACTAAAGAATGTTATAGAAATAAAATAAAAGAAATTTCTAAAAAGACTAAAATTTCAGAAATTTATATAGCTAAAAAAATTCTTGAAATAGCTAAGAATAAGAAAGAAGATTCAAAGCAATATCATATAGGATATTATTTAATAGGGAAAGGAATAGATGAGTTATATGAAAAATTAAATTTTAAAAAGAAAAAAGTTAGTAAAAAACTGAGAGCGAAACTTTTTGTATTAGTAAATATATTATTAACATTACTTATATCTATAAGTATAAGTGCAATATTAAATATAAATATACAAAAGCTATCTATTTTTATAATAGGAATATTTATCTTCCTAATACCGTCATCTGAAATTTCAACACAAATAATACAATATATATTAAATAAAATAGTAAAACCAAAAATGATACCAAAAATAGATTTCACAAAAGGAATAGATATTGAAAATTCTTGTATGGTCATAATTCCAACCATTTTGAAATCAAAAGAAAAAGTAAAGGAATTATCAAAAAAACTAGAAGTGTATTATATAGCAAATAAATCAGAAAATATATATTTTACATTACTTGGTGACTGTACAGAAGAAGATATGCAAGATAAAGAGTTTGATGAAGAAATAATTAAAGAAGGAATAGAACAATGTAAAAGATTAAATAAAAAGTACTCAAAGGAAAATGATTTTCCTATTTTTAATTTCATATACAGAAAAAGAGAATGGAATGAAAAAGAAGGAAAATATTTAGGCTGGGAAAGAAAAAGAGGCATGATAACACAGTTTAATGAGTACATTTTAGGAAATGAAGTAAATAAATTTAAGGCAAATACAATAGAAAATAATAAAGATATATTACCACAAATAAAATATATAATAACATTAGATGCAGATACTGATTTAATACTAAATTCAGCATTTGAGTTAGTGGGAGCTATGGCACATATTTTAAATAAACCAATAATTGATGAAGAAAAAAATATAGTAACAGAAGGTCATGCACTTATTCAACCACGAATAGGCATCAACTTAGATGTAAGTTATAAAACTATTTTTACAAAATTATTTGCAGGAGATGGAGGAATAGATTCATATACAAATGCAATATCTGATTTATATCAAGATAATTTTAATGAAGGAATTTTTACAGGAAAAGGAATATATGATTTAAAAACATTTTCGAAAGTTTTAAAAAATGCAATACCAGAAAATACAGTACTAAGTCATGACTTATTAGAAGGTAGTTATTTAAGATGTGGTTTAGCAACAGATATATTATTAATGGATGGATATCCAACTAAATATAATAGTTTTATGAACAGGTTATCTAGGTGGATTAGAGGTGACTGGCAAATCATAAAATGGATTACATCAAAGGTAAGTAACAAAGAAAATGAAATAATAAAAAATCCGTTAAATTTTTTATCTAAATATAAAATTTTTGATAATCTAAGAAGGAGTTTATTAGATATATCAATATTATTTGCTTGTTTTATATCTATAGTAATCGCTGCAATTTATAAAGTGGAGATTTATCCAATAATCACGATTATGATATTAATAGGAATATTTCCATATTTATTAGAAATATTAAATAGATTAATTATGAAAAAAGAAGGAGAACAAAAGCAAAAGACATTTGAACCTAAAATTACAGGATATAAAGGAATTATTTTAAGAAGTATAGTTACGATTTCTTGTTTACCATATAAAGCATATATATCATTAAAATCTATTATAAAAACAATATATAGACTAACAATTACTAATAAAAATTTATTAGAATGGCTAACTTCAGAAGAAGCAGAAAAACAAGCAAAAGATGATTGTTTTTCATACTATAAACAAATGTGGATTAACATTTTAATGGGAATAATTGCAATAGGATTTTCACTAATTAGAAGCAATACAATAGGAATTATATTAGGTATTTTATGGCTCATAGCACCATATATAATGTGTTATATGAGTAAAGAAATAAAAGAAACAAAGAATTTAGAAAAATTAACAAAAAAAGAAAAAGAATATGTTTTAGAAATAGGCGAAAGAACTTGGCAATTTTTTAAAACATATTTAACAGAAGATAATAGTTATTTAATACCAGACAATTATCAATGTGGAAGAAAAAATAAAATAGTAGATAGAACATCTTCTACAAATATTGGACTATCAATTTTAGCAGTAATTTCAGCATTTAACTTAAAATATATTAACCAAAAAGAAACCATAGATTTATTGCAAAATATAATGATATCAGTTGATAGTTTACAAAAATGGAATGGTCATTTATATAACTGGTATAATATAAAAACTAAACAACCACTAATTCCAAGATATGTTTCAACAGTAGACAGTGGGAATTTTGTGGGATATTTATATGTAGAAAGAGCATTTTTAGAAGAGGTTTTAACTAAAGAAATAACAGAAAAAGAAAAATATCAAATGAACAATCAAGTAGAAGAAAATCCAGTAAAAAAAATAATAGAAGAAAAAGAATACAAAATAAAAAATCAAATAGAAGAAATTTTAAATATAATTAATAGAATAATTGAAAATACAGATTTTTCACATTTATATAGTTATGAACATCAAATTTTTTCAATAGGATATAATATAGAAGAAAATAAATTAACTGACTCATACTATGATTTATTAGCATCAGAAGCTAGACAAGCAAGCTTTGTGGCAATAGCTAAAAAAGATATACCATCAAAACATTGGAACCATTTGAGTAGGACATTAACAATAATTGATAAATATAAAGGATTAGTTTCTTGGTCTGGAACAGCTTTTGAATATTTAATGCCTAATATAAATATGCCTAAATATAAAGGAAGCTTACTAGATGAATCATGTAAATTTATGATAAATAGTCAAATGAATTATGCAAAACAACTAAATTTACCTTGGGGAATATCAGAAGCGGCCTTTAACTTAAAAGATTTGCATTCTAATTATCAATATAAGGCTTTTGGTATACCATGGTTAGGGTTAAAAAGAGGACTAGCAGATGAAATGGTAGTATCTTCATATGGTGGAATATTAGCTATATGTGATAGACCAAAAGAAGTTGTAGAAAACTTAAGAGTATTAGAAAACTATGGAATGTATGATAAATATGGATTTTATGAATCAATAGATTTTACACCAGAAAGAGTAGAATATGGAAAAAAAGCAAGTATCGTAAAAACATATATGGCACATCATCAAGGATTAATTTTATTGTCAATAAATAATTTATTCAATAATAATATCTTACAAAAATTATTTATGAAAAATCCAGAGATAGAAGCTACTGCAATATTACTTCAAGAAAGAATGCCAGAAAAAGCAATTATAACAAAAGAAGATAAAGAAAAAGTAGAAAAATTAAAATACAAAGATTATGAAAATTATATTCAAGAAACCTATAACAAAATTGACGAAAAAATTGTTAGAGGAAATGTAATATCAAATGAAAATTATACAATAGCAATAGATCAAAAAGGAAGAGGAGTAAGTAAGTTTAAAAATATTTATATAAATAGATTTAAAAAGACAGAAGATTACTTACAAGGAGTAATAATTAATATAAAAAATATAAAAACAAAAAATATAATAAGTACAAGTTATCTACAAAATGGAAATAAAGAAAACAAATATCAAATAAGTTTTATGCCAGATAAAATAATGCAAGAAATAGGAAATGGAAATATAAAAGCAAAAATAAATACAACAATTGCATCAAATGAACCAGTAGAAATTAGAAATATAAATATAGAAAATGTAGGAAATGACGAAGAGATTTTAGAGGTAACTGGATATTTTGAACCTGTATTATCAAAGAAAGAACAAGATTATGCACATCCAGTATTTAATAATTTATTTTTAATGTATGAATATGACGAAGAAACAAAAAGCATAGTTATAAAAAGAAAGAAAAGAGAAAATAACTGCCAAGAAGTATATATGGCAACAACTTTAAATACAAATAGTGATAATACAATAGGAGAAATGGAATACGAACTAGAAGAAGAAAAATTTATTGGAAGAGGAAATTTAGGAATACCTTTAATGGTAAAAAACTCGGTACCATTTTCTAGAAAGGTGGGAAATGTAACAGAGCCAATAGTTGCATTAAAAAGAACAGTGAAGATAAAACCACAAGAGAAAATAAACTTAAACTTAATAATTTCAGTAGAAGAGGAAAAAGAAAAAACATTAGAAAATTTAAAGAAATATGAATCACAAGAAAATATAAAAAATGCCTTTGAATTATCAAAAGCTAGGATAGAAGCAGAAAGTAGATATTTAAGAGTAAAAGGAAAAGATATATCAATTTATCAAAAAATGTTATCATATATTATTTTTGACGATTCAACTAAAAGTATAAATAAAGAAAAATTCAATAAAAGAGAATATAGTCAAAGTGATTTGTGGAAATATGGGATATCAGGAGATAATCCAATAATATTAGTAAAAATTCAAAATGTAAATGATATATATTGTATAAAAGAAATATTAAAAGCTTATGAGTTTTTCAGAACTAAAAATGTTGAAGTAGAAATAGTAATATTAGATGAAGAAAGATATAGTTATGAAAATTATGTAAGAGAAGAAATAGAAACTTCAATATTAAACAGTCAAATGGGGTATTTAAAAAACATTAAAGGTGGAATATTTGTAGTAAATAAAGAAGAAATGGAAGAAAAAGATATAGAATTATTAGAATTTATATCAAGTATAATAATAGATAGTAGTAAAGGCGGATTAGAGAATAACTTAAAAGAAATTGAAGAAGAATATATGGAAAAATATAAAGAAATAGGGCAAGAACCGCAAGTAAATAATATTATGTTAGAAGAAAATGAAAATGATGATATAGATATATTGGCTAATAAAGAAAATTTAAAATATTATAATGAATATGGTGCATTTTCAGAAGATGGAAAAGAATATCTAATAAAAATAGATAAACAAAGAAGATTACCAACAATATGGGCACATATTATGACAAATGAAAAATTTGGAACAATAGTTACAGAAAATATGGGTGGATATAGTTGGTATAAAAATAGTAGATTAAATAGAATAACAAGTTGGTCTAATAATCCAAGTTATGATATTCCATCTGAAATAATTTATATAAAAGATGACGAAACAAAAAAGGCCTGGTCTTTAGGATTAAATCCAATGCCTGATAATAGTAACTATAACATTATATATGGTTTTGGATATTGTAAATATATTCATAAAAGTATAGGAGTAGAGCAAGAACTTGAAATATTTGTTCCAAAAGAAGATGGATGTAAAATAGGAATATTAAACTTAAAAAATACAACACCAAATAGAAAAAAATTAAAAATATATTATTATATAAAACCTGTAATAGGGGAAGATGAAATAAAAACTAACAGTAATATAAATATAAGATTTGATAGAAATAATAATATAATAACAGCAAGAAATTTATATACAAACGAAATAGTAGGAACAAAAGTATATGTTTCGTCAAGTGAAAAAATAGTTAGTTATACAGGAGATAAAAAATTCTTTATAGGAAAAAATAGTTTGCAAAATCCAGAAGCACTTCAAAAGGTAAACTTAAATAACGAAAACTCAATAGGAAGAAATTCTTGTATAGCAATAGAGTTAGAAATAGAGCTTGAAAGTTATGCTAATAAAGAAATATCTTTAATATTAGGAGCAGAAGATAATTTGATAGACTGTAAAAATATAGCATATAAATATAGCAAAATTTCGAATTGTAAGCAAGAGTTAAATATAGTAAAAAACTATTGGAAGGAATACTTAGGAACATTGCAAGTATATACTCCATTAGAATCTACAAATATATTATTAAATGGTTGGTTAGCTTATCAAATAATTCAAAGTAGGTTAATAGGAAGAAGTGGATATTATCAGTCAGGTGGGGCTTATGGCTACAGAGACCAACTTCAAGATGCAATGGGACTAAAATATTTAGATATATCTAGACTAAGAAATCAAATAATTAAGCACAGTAAACATCAATTTATAGAAGGAGATGTAGAACATTGGTGGCATGAAGAAACTCGGAAGAGGAATAAGAACGAGATTTTCAGATGACTTATTGTGGCTTCCATACTTAGTATTAGAGTATATTAAATTTACAGGAGATTATAGTTTATTAGAAGAGGAAACACCATATGTTGTTGGAGAAATATTAAAAGATGGGGAAGAAGAAAGATATGATAAATATTTAGAAAGTGAAAAAAGAGAGAGCATATATAAACATTGTATAAGAGCGATAGAAAAAAGTTTTAATTTTGGAGAAAATGGATTACCTAAAATAGGAACAGGAGATTGGAATGATGGATTTAGTACAGTTGGAAATAAAGGAAAAGGAGAAAGTGTTTGGCTAGGATTTTTCTTATATAAAATATTAGATGGATTTATTGAAGTTTGTAAAAGAAGAGTAGAAGAAGGAAAAGAAGATTCAAATATAATTGAAAAATTTGAAAAAATAAAACTTGACCTAAAAAGAGCTTTAAATACAAAAGGCTGGGATGGACGATGGTTCAAAAGAGCTTTTATGGATGACGGAAGTGCTTTAGGAAGTATGGAAAATGAAGAATGTAGAATTGATAGTATAGCACAAAGTTGGAGTATAATATCAAATGCAGGAGATAATGATAAAAAATATATATCAATGGAAAGCTTAGAAAATCATTTAATAGATAAAGAAAATGGAATAATTAAGTTATTAGATCCACCATTTGAAAAAGGAAAATTAGAACCAGGATATATAAAAGCATATTTACCAGGAGTAAGGGAAAATGGTGGACAATATACACATGCTGCCTGTTGGGTGATTATTGCTCAAACAATGCTAGGATTTGGAGATAAAGCACTAGAATTATATAGAATGATAAATCCAATAGAACATTCAAGAACAAAAGATGCATGTAATAAATATAAAGTAGAACCATACTCAATGCCAGCAGATATTTATGGGGCAAGTAATTTGGCAGGAAGAGGTGGTTGGACATTATATACAGGTTCAGCTAGTTGGTATTATGATGCAGGAATAGAATATATATTAGGACTAAAAATTGAAAATGGAGTAATGAAATTTGAACCATGTATTCCAAAAGATTGGAAAGAATATTTGATAAGATATAAATGGGGAAAAAGTATTTATAATATTAAAATAAAAAATCCTAATCAAAAGAATACAGGAGTGGAAAAAGTATTTTTGAATGGTAATGAAGTGGCAAATGAATTTAGGTTAGATGGGAATAATAGGATTTTTAATGTTGAGGTTATAATGTAGGGATTAATACCGTTATGTTAAAAATATGCAAATTACCCCAAAATAATGCTACAAATGAAGAGAAAAAACAAACTAATATCTATAATTAATGATAAATGATTCATTTCTTTATCTAAATTAATTTAAGATAAAATGAGACTAACTTTTAATGTATAAATATCATTAAAAATTAGTCTCTATTTTTTAATTAATAGTTGTATTTGTTGCTCCCGTTCCTACAACATCTTCTTGTAAAGCTCTCCAAGTATTACATCCAACTATTCCATCAATGGCCAATCCTTTACTTCTTTGATATGCTTTTACTGCATTTTGTGTTGCAGGACCAAATATTCCATCTAATCCGTTTGTACTATATCCTAAGGTATTTAAGTCATCTTGAGCTATTAATACATAATTACTTACACTTCCTCTTTTTAATTGAGGAAATCCTCCTGTACTACATGCAGGCGAACCGAAATCTTTTGTCGAAATGTACCCACGTAGGGGTTAAGCTTATTGGCTCCACAAAACTCCACACACCCGAATTGTTTGCACTATTCCAAAGTACACGTCTTCTATTACTACTTAAAGTTTGACCTACATCAAATGCTACACCTGCATAATGTTGACTCTGATTACCATGCCCACCCTCATAAGGTCTTTTAAATGCAAATCCTACTGGTATTGGACCTCCAAAGATATATCTCTGACTATTCCAGCTTTGCATTGTTCTTTTTGTTGTCCATAAAATATTACTTTTACTTGAACCTCTAAATTCTCGTACTCTTAATGTTCCATTTGTATTGTATGGCATAGGTTCTGCTTCGCCTCTATAATATGTTTCCATTCTATCTCTATCATTATTAAAAACTAATATTTTTGCCATAAAAAATAATACCTCCCATTATATCTTTTTACATAATATGCATTTTATATATTTTTGTTACAAAGGTCTTATGGTATATTGAATGCAAATTTTAATGGGAGATGTTATCTTTAAAAGTATCTTGTAAAAACTTGATAACAAAAATCAAAAGTTTTAATAAAAAAATTAAAAAATATTTTTATTAAAACTTTAAGAGTGAAAAAAATGTTTAAATTAAATATTGTATTTATTTTTTTATATAGCTTTGCTACTTTTCTTATTATCATTTTGAAGTTTTATTAATTGATTAGTAAGAGCAGATACTATACTTTTATTATAGTCATTCAATTTCATATATGCTTCCAAAAATCTATCATCAACAAAATCATCAAAGCAAGAAGCATCTACACCAATTAAGTCATCAAATAAAAAATCTGAACTAATATTTAAAGCTTTACAAAGATTAACAATAGTTGTTGCACTTCCAAATGCAATACCTCTTTCTAATTGACTAATATATCTTGTTGATAAAGAAAGTTCTTCAGCTAATTTTTCTTGAGTAAAATTAGTTTTTGCTCTGGCTAATTTGATTTTTTTACCAATATTTTTTCTTAAATATCTTTCATTACTATCCATAAAATTCCTCCTAATTTTATTTGTACTAAAAGTATAACAACAACTTTAATCAATGAAAATGAACTATTAATATGACAAAACATTAAAGTGGAACTAATAATATTATTTTTTAAAAATGGTGTAAATAATAATATCAATTTTATAAATAGAAAATTATAGAAGAAGTTAAAAAATACTCTATATAAATTTTGCTAATAATAAAATATTTAAAAAAATTTGAAAAAAGGCTTGAAAAATATATAAAGATATATTACAATGAAAATGAAGTGGAGAGAAGTGGCACAAAGTGGTAGATTGTGAAAAGAGGTGAAAATCAATTGCTAATAGGTGAATACGAACATTCTCTTGATGTTAAAGGAAGGTTAATAATGCCTGCTAAACTAAGACAAGATATGGGAGAAAGATTCATCGTAACAAAAGGGTTAGATGGATGTTTGTTTGCGTTTTCACAAGAAGAGTGGTTGAATTTTGAAACAAAATTAAAAGCATTGCCTCTATCAGACAGAAATGCTAGAAACTTTGTAAGATTTTTCTTATCAGGTGCAACAGAATGTGAATTGGACAAGCAAGGAAGATTTTTAATTCCTAGTATTTTACGTGTTGCAGCAAATTTAGAAAAAGAAGCAGTAATAATCGGAGTAGGAACAAGACTAGAAATATGGAATAAAGAAACATGGCAAAAGTGTGATGAAAATATTTCTGCAGATGAAATTGCAGCAAATATGACAATGTTAGGTATATAACTTTTACAAGTTTATATAAAAAGCAAAAGATAAAAATACAAAAGAAATAAGTACAAAAGATATTTAAAGCACAAAAGAAAAATGACGAAAGACAAGCTTACAAAAGATTTTAATTACGAAAGATAAAAAAACAAAAGATTAATAGTTAAGTATACAAAAGATAAAATTCGAAGTACAAAAGTCATTTTAGTAAAAAACAAATGATTATAAAACAAAAGAGTATAGTAAATGAAACCCAAAAGAAAAAACATATAAAAAAGGCAACTGGTAGTTTCTTTAATTACCAGTTGTTTTTTATTGAATAAATTAAACTAACCAATATAGATAAGAGGTGTGATTTTGGATTTTCAACATAAACCAGTAATGCTAAATGAATGTATAGAAGGATTAAATATAAAACCAGAAGGTATTTACATAGATGGGACTTTAGGAGGAGCAGGACATAGTAAAGAGATACTAAAAAAGCTTTCAGATAAAGGACTATTAATCGGTATAGATAGAGACCAAGAGGCATTAAATGCAGCAAAAGATAATTTGAAAGAATTTACAAATGTAAAATATATACATGATAATCATGATAATATAAAAGAAATTTTAGAAGATTTAGGAATTGAAAAAGTAGATGGAATATTGTTAGACTTAGGAGTATCATCATATCAATTAGATGAAAGAAATAGAGGTTTTAGCTATTTAGGTGAAAATGAGTTAGATATGAGAATGGATAAGACACAAGAATTAACAGCAAAAACAGTAGTAAATACATATACTGAAAAAGAATTAGCCAATATTATCTATGAATATGGAGAAGAAAGGTTTTCAAGACAAATAGCTAAAAATATATGTATATATAGAAAAACTAAAACAATAAATACTACAAAACAATTAGTAGAAATAATTGAAAACTCAATACCAAAATCAAAACAAAATGATGGACACCCAGCAAAAAGGACATTTCAAGCAATAAGAATAGAAGTTAATGATGAGATTAAGCCATTATATAAAACAGTACAAAATTGTATTGATGTGTTAAAAGAAAAAGGAAGATTATGCATAATAACATTTCATTCACTAGAAGATAGAGCAGTAAAAAATGCTTACATAGAAGCCACGGGAAAATGCACATGTCCAAGTGATTTGCCATATTGTGTATGTGGTGCTAAAAAATATGGGACAATTATAAACAAAAAACCAATAATAGCATCAGAAAAAGAACAAAATGAAAATAGTAGATCAAAAAGTGCAAAACTTAGAATATTTGAGAAAATATAAAATGAATTAATGAATAGGAGGTGAAATAACTTATGGCAGGAACGAGATATCAGTATGAAACGAGTCCAAGAAAATTAGAACCAAATTATCAAGAACAAAAAAATAAAAGAGAGAAAATACATGTTGTAAAAGATGTTCCAAGACAAGAAGTAAAAATATCAAAAGCTCAAAAGAAAAAACATAGAAAAGTTACTTTAGTTGTATTATTAGCTTTTGCTTTATTGTTGACCATAAGTTATAGAAATGCTCAAATAAATGAACAATTTACTGAAATGCAAAACCTAAAAACAGAATTATCAAATTTACAAAAAGAAAATGAACAATTAGAAGTTTCAATAGAAAACAGTCTAAACCTATATAATATAGAAAAAATAGCAAAAGAGAAATTAGGAATGCAAAAATTAACTAATAAACAAATTGAATATATTGCACTTCCAAAAAAAGATTATACAGAATCAGCAAGTGAAAAAATTGAAAAAGAAGATGAAAATAAAAATTGGTTTGCACAATTTGTAGATAAAATTTTTAACAGGTAGACAGATAATTTCGGTGATTTCGGGGTCAGAGACAGGTGATTTCGGGGTCGGAGACAAAAATCAGCTTTTTGCTGATTTTTGTCTCCGACCCCGAAATCATCTGCATAAATTAAAAACACCTTTAATAAACATTATTAGAGGTGTTTTTATGTTTGAAACAAAACTTTCTAATAAGAAAAAAATGAGAACAATTTTATTTATAGCATTTATGATAATTTTTGCTCTAATAATAAGACTTGCAATAATACAATTAGTGCAAGGGAATGAATTATCAAAAATGGCATATGAACAACAGACGATGGATAGAAATATAAATCCTAAAAGAGGTACAATTTATGATGCGACAGGTAAGTACAAATTAGCTGTAAGTAGTACTGTTGAAACTGTAACAGTAAATCCAGGTAATATAAGTAGTGAAAATAAAGAAAAAGTAGCAAGAAAATTATCAGAGATATTTGAACTAGATTATGAAAAAATTTTAAAAAAAGTAAAAAAAAGAAGTTCAATAGAAACAATAGTAAAAAAAGTTGATAAGGAAAAAACAGATAAATTAAGAAAATGGATGGAAGAAAATAATATAACAACAGGAATAAATATTGATGAAGATACAAAAAGATATTACCCATATAACAATTTGGCATCTCAGGTAATAGGCTTTTGTGGAAGTGATAATCAAGGATTAGATGGAATAGAAGCAAAATACGATAAAGAATTACAAGGAAAAAAAGGTGCGATTCAAAAACATACAGATGCAAAAGGAGGAGAAATAGGAACAGAAGGAGAAAAATATGTTTCTGCTATTGATGGAAATGATTTAGTATTAACAATAGATTTAACAATTCAATCAATAGTTGAAAAATATTTAAAAGAGGCATGTATAGACAATAAGTGCACAGATGGTGGAAATATAGTTGTAATGAATCCTCAAAATGGAGATATATTAGCAATGGCGACATATCCAAATTATAATCTTAATGAACCATACGAGGCATATACTGATGAATTAAAAAATGTATGGGAAACAATGGAACAAGGAGAAAAAACAAAAAATTTACAAGCAGTATGGAGAAATAGAGCTATTGCAGATACGTATGAACCAGGTTCTGTTTTTAAATTAATAACTTCATCAGCAGCATTAGAAGAAGGAATAACTCAAACAGATAAAGAGGGAGAATTTAATTGTAATGGAGGAATTGAGATAGCAGGAGTTAGAATAAAATGTTGGAGATATTATAGACCTCATGGCTCAGAAAGTTTAAGAAAAGCATTAATGAATTCATGCAATCCTGTATTTATAGGATTAGGACAAAAAATAGGTGTTCAAAAATATTATGAGTATTTAAGAAAGTTCAACTTATTAAATCCAACGGGAATAGATTTACCAGGAGAAGCAACAAGTATATTTTTAGCAGAAAATAAAGTTGGGCCAGTAGAACTTGCAACAATAAGTTTCGGGCAAAGATTTGAAATAACTCCAATCCAATTAGCAACAGCAATATCATCAATTTCAAATGGAGGAATGAAAGTAAAACCAAGAGTAGTAAAGCAAGTTATAAATAGTGAAACTAAAGAAATACGAGATATTCCAGTAGAAAAAACAGATAGAGTAATATCAGAAAAAACTTCAAAAGATGTGCTTAGTATGATGGAAAGTGTAGTATCAGAAGGAACTGGTAAAAACGCAAAAGTTGCAGGATATAGAATAGGAGGAAAAACAGGAACATCAGAAGATGGAGTAAATACTAATAAATATGTAACATCATTTTGTGGTGTAGCTCCAATAGATAATCCTCAGGCAGTTGTTTTAGTTACTTTATATAACCCGACAGGAGAAGGGGGACACCAAGGAGGAGGTGTTGCAGCACCAGTAGGTGGTCAAATATTTAGTGAAATATTACCATATTTAGAAGTAAGCCAAGGCAATGAAGATGAAGTTGAAAAGATAGAACAAGTACAGACACCAGATATTTTAGGAAAAACAATTAAAGAAGCAGAAAAAATATTGAAAGAAAGTGGGTTAGAAATTTCAATAAAAAATAATGAAGAAGATATAGATAAGGAAAATACTATAATAAAAAATCAAACACCTAAGGCAGGAATTATTGTAAATCAGGGAAATAATATATATGTAGAATATTAAAAAAATATAAATTGAAATGCTAAATACAATTAAGAAAAGTGAAAAACAAGAAATTATGCTAATTGTAATATTAAAAAAACTAAAAAAACCCTATACAAATAAATAAAATAGTTATATAATGTAAACGATAAAAAGCAAAAATTTGCTCTTTATGAATATTAGTAACCGAAAGGATTGAAAAAAATGGAATTAAAAAGAATATTAGTAGGATTAGAAAATTTAAAAGTAAAAGGAAATTTAGATACAGAAATAAAAGGAATAGCAAAAAGCTCAAATGAAGTAAAAGAAGGATACTTATTTGTAGCTATAAAAGGATTTACAGTAGATGGACATAATTTTATAGAAGATGCCATAAAAAATGGAGCAACAGCTGTAATGGTAGAAGAAGGATGTGACTTAAAGAGCATAAAATTTAAAGAAGATACAATAATTATTATGGCAAAAAGTACAAGAGAAGGATTAGCAATAGTTTCAAGTAATTTTTATAATAATCCATCAACAAAATTCAAGTTAATAGGAGTAACAGGTACCAAAGGAAAAACAACAACAACATATATGATAAAAGAAATATTAGAAAAAGCAGGACAAAAGGTAGGATTAATAGGAACAATTGCAACATATATAAATGGTAAGAAAATAAAAGATAGTGAAAGAACAACACCAGAAAGTTTAGAATTACAACAATTATTTGCACAAATGGTAGAAGAAGGTGTAGAAACAGTTGTAATGGAAGTTTCTTCACAAAGTTTAAAATTAAATAGAGTAGCAGGTTGTAATTTTGATATAGTAATATTTACTAATTTTTCAGAGGACCATATAAGTCCAAAGGAACATCCTGATATGGAAGATTATTTCAATTCAAAATTAAAATTATTTGAAATGTGTAAAACAGGAATTGTTAATACAGATGATTTACATGGAGCAAAAATACCAAGACTATTTCCAGAAAGTAATATAACTACATATGGAATAGATAATTTTGCAAATGTACTTGCTAAAGATATAACAATAACTAACTCATATGTTGATTTTAAAGTAAAAATAAAAGATAGAAATGAAAGAGTAAAAACAGGAATACCTGGAAGATTTAGTGTATATAATTCATTAGCAGCAATTTGTGTTGCACAAAAATTTGGTATTGATCCTGAAGTAGTTAAACAAGCATTATTAGAAGTTAGAGTACCAGGAAGATCAGAAATGGTAGATAATAAATTAGAATTACCAATAATGATAGACTATGCACATTCACCAGAAAGCTTACAAAATATTTTATATGCGACAAAAAGTTATACAAGAGGAAGAGTAATATCAGTATTTGGATGTGGTGGAGATAGGGATTCAAGTAAAAGACCAATAATGGGAGAAATTTCAGGAAAAGTAGCAGATTATACTATAATTACATCAGATAATCCAAGAACAGAGAAACCAGAAGATATCATAAAAGCAATAGAAGAAGGAATATCAAAAACTAAAGGAAAATATGAAGTTGTAGTAGATAGAACAGAAGCAATAGAAAAAGCTATAAAAATGGCAAATAAAAGAGACATAATAATATTAGCAGGAAAAGGACATGAAACATATCAAGAAATTAATAATGAAAAAAATCATTTTGATGAAAGAGAAATCATAAAAGAAATAATTGAAAAAATACAAAAATCAAACGAAAAAAATAAATAAAATACATAAGACATAGGGAAAGGTTGGATTAAGGTGAATTTTGAAACAGAGATATTAATTATATCGTTTGTAATAGCAATAATTTTAGGATTAATAATAATACCAATATTAAAAAAATTGAAAGTAGGGCAAATTGAAAGAGATGATGGTCCAAAATCACATTTAAAAAAACAAGGAACACCAACAATGGGTGGAATTATAATGATGATAACAATGATATTATCAGTAACAGGTACATATGTATTTTTTTCAGTAACAGGAAGGATTGATATAGCAAATAAAATATTGCCAATGTTAATTTTAACATTAGGATTTGGAGTTATTGGATTTATTGATGATTTTAAGAAATTAGTTTTAAAAAATACAGATGGTTTAAAACCAAAATATAAAATGTTAGGATTACTAATAATATCAGTTGCCTTTGTAATATATTTAATACAAGGAGCACATTTAGGAACGGAAATCTTTATACCATTTGTTAAAACATATATAGAGATTCCACTTATATTATATATACCATTTGCAATAATAGTAATACTTGCAACAACAAATGCAATTAATTTAACAGATGGAATAGATGGATTATCATCTAGCGTTTCAGCAATAATTGTAACAACTTTAGTTATAATTGGAATTTCAATAGGATTACCAGAGGTATCAATATTTGGAAGCATAATAATAGGAGCAATATTAGGATTTTTAGTATTTAATCTTCATCCTGCAAAAGTGTTCATGGGAGATACAGGTTCCTTATTACTAGGAGGAGTTATATCTGCATTAGCACTATATATGAAAATGCCATTAATATTATTAATAATAGCATTAGTACCAGTTCTAGAAACTTTATCTGTAATATTGCAAGTAATATACTATAAAAAAACAGGAAAAAGATTATTCAAAATGGCACCATTACACCATCATTTTGAATTATCAGGATGGAAAGAAAATAAAGTTGTAATAATATTTAGTACAGTAACACTTTTATTATGTATAATAGGATTACAAGCAATATAGCTTACAAAAGACTTTAAAAAGGGAGGTTTATATGACCAAAAAGAAAACAAATAAATTTTCAAGTTTTTTGAATAATCCCGTAGATTTTACTTTAGTTGTAGTAATATTGTTATTACTGTCACTAGGTTTAGTAATGGTATTATCTGCAAGTTCTCCATCAGCACTATCAGATGGAAATAGTTATTCGTATTTCATTAAACAAGCGATATTTGCTGTTGCAGGATTAGGAATGATGGTAATTATTTCTAAAATTGATTATAGATTTTACAAGAAATATTATATATTAGCATATGCAGTATCTATATTATTACTAATTGCAGTTTTAGCAATAGGAAAAAATGTAAATGGTGCAACTAGGTGGATATATATAGGTACAGATGCATTATCAGTGCAACCATCTGAAATTGTAAAATTTTTAATGATAATATTTTATGCAGCAATGTTAACTAAAAATAGGGATAGACTAGAAAAGTATGGTAAAGGTTTTTGGTTTCACTTTGCATTAGTTTTACCAATAATAGGATTATTAATAGCAGAACCACATCTTAGTGCATCTATTGTAATAATAGGAATTATTTCAATAATGATGATAGTGGCAGGATGTAAATTCTGGCATTTCTTGGCAACAGGAGTAGTAGCTGGTATTCCAGTTTTAACATTATTAATAGTTAAAGCACCATATAGATTGCAAAGAGTAACAACATTTTTAGATCCTTGGAAGGATATGAGAGGAGATGGCTGGCAAGTTATTCAAAGTTTGTATGCTATTGGTTCAGGAGGATTATTTGGAGCTGGACTTGGTGAAAGTAAACAAAAATATTTATATATTCCAGAGCCACATAATGATTTTATATTTTCAATATTAGCTGAAGAACTAGGATTTATAGGTTGTGCAGCAGTATTAATACTATTTGGAGTATTTATTTGGAGAGGTGTTTTAATAGCAATGAAAGCCCCAGATATGTTTGGAAGTTTAGTTGCAATAGGAATAACAGCACAAGTTGCAATACAAGTAATAATAAATATTGCAGTTGTTTCATCATCAATGCCAGCAACAGGAATGCCATTGCCATTCTTTAGCTATGGAGGTTCGGCACTATTTATATTGCTCTGTGAAATGGGAGTTCTCTTAAATATTTCAAAAGCTGGTGCAAAAAGAGAGTAAAATTTGAAAATAAATATAATAGATGATAAAATAGGAGGGATTAATGAATACTGATGAATTTTGAAATCGTAATTAAGGTATTCGTTAATTCTTCTTTAATATTATAAGAAAATAAAAGTTTTTTTGTAGTATTATAAATACAATTTATAGAAAATTTAAAATTGATATTTGTATATTAAAATTATAATTAAATGTGATTTATAATATATATATTAATCAACTTATTATTATAAAAAAGAAAGGAAAGATTGGAAAAATGAGAGTAATTATAGCAGCAGCAGGAACAGCTGGACATATTAATCCTGGATTAGCTATTGCTAACAAAATAAAAGAAGAACAAAAAGATTCTAAAATTATTTTTATAGGTACTACTCGTGGACTAGAAAATGATTTAGTACCAAGAGCAGGATATGAGTTAAGAACTATTGATGCATATGGATTAAGTAAAAAAATATCAATAGAAAATATAAAAAAAATGTATAAAACATTTAAGGGATATGGAGAAGCAAAGAAAATTATAAAAGAATTTAAACCAGATATTGTAATAGGAACAGGTGGATACATATGTGGAGCAACAATTGCTTCAGCCCATAGCTTAAAAATTCCAACATTATTACATGAAAGTAATGCATTTCCAGGAAAAGCAGTAAAAATGCTATCTAAAAAAGCAGATACAATTTTAGTATCTTTTGAAGATGCAATAGACAGAATAAAAAAAGCTAAAAATGTTGTGTATACAGGAACACCTGTAAAGATAAAAAAGAAAAATTATAGTAAAGAAGAAAAAAGTAAAATTATAACTGATATAGGGTTAAACGAAGCTAAGCCAATTGTGTTAGTATTTGGTGGAAGTCAAGGTGCTAAAAAAATAAATGAAGCAATTGAAGACATAATACAAAGTAAAAAGAATAAAGAATACCAAATGATATGGGCAACAGGTCCTAAACAATATGATATAATAAAAGAAAATTTAAGTGATAACAATATAAATATAAATGCTATAAAAGATATAAAGGTAGTACCATATATATATAATATGGAAGAAATTATGAATGTTGTAGATGTAATAGTAGCAAGAAGTGGAGCAATGACAATAACAGAAATTTCAAACTTAGGAAAGCCATCTATATTAGTTCCTTTGCCAAATGTAAGTCATGATCATCAGCTATATAATGCAAAGGTTTTAGAGAAAATTGGTGCAGCTAAAATAATATTAGATAATGAAATGAAGGGTGAAATATTAAATAAAACAATAGAAGAAATTGTATTAGATAAAGACAAATGTGAACAAATGTCAAAAAATGCATTGAAAATTTCAACTACTAATGTGGAAGATAGAATATATAATGAAATTATGAAAACAATAGGGGATAAAAAATAAATTTAAAAAATGTTATTGGATAATATTTTTTAAATTAGCCGCTGGAAGTGGATGATAATTATGACTTTTTTGAGTTTTTGACTACTCATTTCATTTAGAAAGAATTGGTAAGGCTTTTTCATGAGCCTCTCTCACTCAGACCCATTCATACTTCATGTACCGTGAGCATTCCTCATTCGAAAGCCTAACCAATTCTAATCTTCATTTCAATCGAACGTCCAAAATTCAAAAAAGTCATAATTATCATCCACTTTCAGCTACTCTACAATAGAAACTATTATTATGTAATTAAAAATTTAAAAAATAGGAAGGGAAGAAATGTTAAAAACAATACAATTTAAAATAATATTAATATTTTTCTTAATAGGGATAATATTAATAAGTGGAATAGGAATTGCATATATAAATTCAATAAACATATTAAATACACAAATAGAAAGTGGAGAAATTAAAAACTTAGAACAAGTTATAAGTTATTTAAACGGTACACAGCAAAATAATATAATAATTTTAGTAATAGCAAGTTTGGCATTTATAATATGTGCAATAGTAATTTCATTATTTTTATCAAAATTTGTAATATATCCAATAAATAAATTAATAAAAAGTGCAGAAAAAATAGCAGAAGATGAACAAAAACATAAAGGAAAAATAAAATTAATAAAAGAAAAGAAAAATAATGAAGTTGGAAATATTGAAGAAGTAATTGATATGATGACAGTAGAATTAAAAGAAAAACTAAGTGAAGTATCAACACAAAAAAATCAAATAGAAACAATACTTTTACATATGACAGACGGAATAATTGCTTTCAATATGGAAGGTGAAATAATTTTAATAAATCCAGCAGCAAAGAAATTTTTAAGTATAAGACCTGAAGATATTACCTTTGAAGATATATTTAAAAAGTTTAATTTAGGAATAAATATGGAAAAAATTATCTACTTGGAAAATTGGACTTCAACAGAACAAAGAATACAAGTAGAGGACAAGTTTGTAAATGTATTTTTTGCACCATTTAAAAATGAAGAAGATAGACCAAATGGAGTAATAGCAGTAATTCAAGATATTACAGAACATGTAAAGCTAGATAATATGCAAAAAGAATTTGTGGCAGATGTATCACATGAGCTAAAAACACCAATAACTTCAATAATGGGATATGCAGATACATTATTAGAAGCAGACTATGATAAAGAAACAAGAGATAAATTCTTAACCGTAATAGCATCAGAAGCAAGAAGAATGGCAAGATTGGTTACAGATCTTCTTACTTTATCAAGGTATGATAGTAATAAAAAGAAAACTAAAAAAGAACAATTTGATTTAGGTGAATTAGTAAAAAGATGTCAAGATAAATTAGGAATAGAAATAAAAAAGAAAAATCACATAGTAAATTGTTTTGTAACAGCAGATGTGCCACCTGTATATGCAGATAAAGATGATATAGAAAGAGTTGTTTTAAATATTTTATCAAATAGTATAAAATATACACCAGAAAATGGAGAAATAAAAATATATGTAGGATTTGTATATAATGATGCATATATAAAAATATTTGATAATGGAATAGGGATACCAGAAAAAGATTTAAGTAGGATTTTTGAAAGATTTTATAGAGTAGATAAAGCTCGTACAAGAGAAATGGGTGGAACAGGACTAGGACTATCAATAGCAAAGGAAATTTTAGATAAAAATGGTGGAAGTATAGATATAAAAAGTGTTGTTGGACAAGGTACAGAAGTAGTAATAAGGATTCCAACAAAGTCGTGATTTCGGAATTGAAGGCAAGAGTATTTTGTGGATTTTGAAGTGGTAGACAAAATCATCTTTTTGATGCTTTTGACTACAACTCCGAAATTGCTTCGAAAGCACTAAACTCGACAAAAGTAAAAAAATGTAAAAACCAACCTTTAAAGGTTGAAAAAATTTCCAATATATAGTAAAATGTTGTTGGGGTGATAAAATGAAAGAAAAAAATAATAAAATATTGGAAAAAATATATTATGGAGATTTTAGCCCAGCAAAGGAAATTCCAAAAGAAGAAGAATATCAAGAAATATTGGCAACGATTAGAAATTTTAGGGCAAAAATAAGAGAAAATGAAAAGGATGTAGAAAAAATAAATTTATTTGATGAGCTGATGGAAAATTTAGCAATAAAAGAAGGTATGGAAGCAGAAAATCAATTTAAACTAGGTTTTCAATTAGCTACAAAATTAATAATAGAGGGAATGGAATAGCATAATTTTGTGAAAAATATTTTTGAAAATTTTGTATATTAACAAGTGTATGCAAAATAAAAAGAGAGATGATTAAGAATAAAGATTAATCATCTCGTTATTTTTTTTGAGAATTCATAAATTTAATTATATTTAAGACTACTTTTTTTTCATAGTCAGAAAGATTATAATAACCTATTAAACTAGGATCTATATTAAAATCTTGATTAATTAGATAATCTTTTAAAATAAAGGTTGGAGTCACGTTATAAACATTGCATAACTTAACAAGAGTATCTAGACTTCCTTTAGTTTTATCGCGTTCGATATCAGAGATATATCGAGGTGCTAAATCTAATTTTTCAGCTACTTGTTCTTGAGTCATGCCTAATGATTTTCTGATGCTTTGCATAATTTTACCTATTTTTATTTTTTCATTTTGTTTAGATTTCATATCAACCTCCGATAAATATAGTTTAACCAAAAATAAATAATTAATTATAAATTAGAATATCAAACTTAAATACAAAAAAACATACAAAAAAATACGATATAATGTGGAAAATAACTTGAAAAGAAAAAACTCTTATGCTATACTACAAGTGTAATATGTCAAAAAACATAAAATAAAAACAAAAGAAGGGAGAAAAAAATGAAAAAAGTACTAAAAGAGAAAAGTGGAATTACATTGATAGCATTAGTAATAACGATAATTGTGTTATTAATATTAGCAGGAGTAAGTATAGCAATGTTAACAGGAGATA
>USFW01000021.1 GCA_900553985.1 uncultured Clostridium sp. | reverse complement strand
GATTTTTGTCTCCGACCCCAAAATCACCTTCTCTCCGAACCCCAAATCACCTTCTCTCTGACCTTGAAATCATTTTAAGCAGAAATAACAGCAAAAATTCCTAAAATAATTGTAAAGAAAGAGAAAACAATTGTAAAAATTCCGCCAAATTTATTATTATTAGTTTTAATTTCATAATATCCATAACAAATAGCTTGTATCAAAACATATAAATAAAAAAGTATAAAAAACATAAATTCTATAAAATTAACCATAAAACCTCACCCAATTTAACTTTCAGTTATTAAGAAAGAAGAACGAATAGAAGAATCAATTTCTACATCAAAAAATGAATCCTTATATTTTTCATTCCAATTATAATTATTAAAATCTTTAGTAGTAAGAAATTTACTTTGAGCAGCTTTACCAAAAGAATTAATATCAGATTTTAAATATTTAGAAGTTTTATACAAATAATCAGTCATAACAGATTTTATATAACTATTACAAGAATCAGATATTTCTTTTAATAATTTATCATCTAAATATTTGGAGTTTTCTTCCATAGAGTAAATTCTACCAGTAAAACGACATTTTACAGAAATGTAGGGTGTTCCATTTATAATATCAACTTTAAATTTAGTTTCATTTAAAGGGGTAATATAAATATCCAAGTAAGAATTTGATTTACTAGGATTAGGAACAGATACTAAAAATCCAGATACTTTATTTCCAATTATTAGAGAACATAAAGTTTCTATTGAGTTTAGTTCACCAACTAAAACATCGTCTTTAAATACAGCAAGTCCAATATTTTCAGCTTTTGAATCGCCAGAAACAGGAGATGAATTTGAAATTATATTTTCAGAGTTAATATTGCTAGTTGGTGTTTTCTGAGAACCGTCTTCCACTCCTCCTAAAATAGCAGAAGGTTGACAAGAGGTACAAAGCATTTTATTAAAGAATTCACCAATAGTTATACTAGAAGAAAAACCAGTGTACTTACTAGAATCTGAAAATACCTCGTAATATTTTGTAAGTAAGCTTTCAAATAAAGGTTTAGAGCTTTCTAGATAGTATTTAGCAGTACATTTTGTAATAATAATATTAGTAGATGGGCGAACTTGAGTATCATTTACTAAAGTATAAATTTCTTTTGAAATTCCCTTAGAAGCTAGTTCTTCTGAAAATGCAATAAGTTTACAATGTGATAAAGATAATTCTTTTCCTATATGTGAATTTATAAGATTTATTCCAGAACTGATGGAAGAAGCTTCAACAGTATAGATTATTGATGGAGATTTTTCAGAAGAACCAGATTCTGAAATAGAAGAAGCATTTGTAAATTGAAAAGTTAATTTCAAATTATTATTATCTGCAACATCAATTCCCATTGCAACAACAATAGCTAAATTGTTAATATTAAGAGCAGAATAAGAACTAGAAAAGGCTAAAAGAAACAAAAGGATTAAAATAATAATAAATATTTTTTTTAATATTTTATGATTCATCTTTGTTACCTACCTTTTTTCTTTTCTTTATATTAGCTAAAATTAAAATTATAATAGAAAATACTAAAACAATTCCTAAAACCATATATTTATACACATAATCCTCAATAAACTTAGAAACTGCATAATTAGAAGGTAATAAGCTAATTGAGAAAATTAATATTCCAAAAACTAAAATTAAAGGAGTATCATCTTTTACATTAGTGATTTTTTTAAATATTGCAATAGAAAATTTAGAACAAATGGTTAGATAACAAGCCATTTGAAAAATCCAAATTAATAAAAATGCAGATTCTAACCTCTGAAAGAAAGTACCAAATTCAACATATCGAGCAGCAGAATATAATGGCATAATTTCATTAGAATACATTAAAAAAATCAATAGAAATAGTATAATAGATACAGAGATAAGAATATAAATTGTTCCTAATACTATTGAAGTAATGAAAACTTTTTTCATTTTTGCAGGTTCTTTCAAGTAAGGAGGAAGAAAATAAAGTAGACCTATTCCACCAAAAGCTCCTAAATTCCCGAGGCCAGTTATAAAAGTATTAAATAAGCTATTTCCCATTATAGGAAAAATATTATACAAAGAAAAGTTTTGCATATTAGCTATAAATAAGAAGATAATACTAAATGCTACTAAAGGAATAATTAAAAGATTTACTTTTGAGATGGTTGAAAAATTATATTTTAATACGATACAAATAGCAACTATAAAGGCAAGGATTATAAATATTAAACTAGTCATTGGATAGTATACAATTTTTAAACATTCACAAAAATTTCTAATAATAATAGCAGTACTACTAATAAAATAAGTTATAAAAACAATACCTACAATTTTCTTAAAAGCTTTTCCTCCTAAGTATTCTGAAATATCTACTAAATCACTACCAGGAAAATTTTTAATTAATTTATAAATAAGAATAGAGAGAGTTATAGCAATTATCCCAACATAAATGATATTTATAATTGTAGCAGAATTTGTAGCTTCTAACATACTTCTAGGTAAAGAAACAAGCGTATGTGCTACAAATACTCCTAAAACTATACTAATTGCTTCAGCAGTACCAATTTTAGAATTGTCCATAATTAATTCAACTCCTTTCTAATACTTTTTCCATTTTAAAGAAATATTATCTTGTTTTTGTTCTTTTTTTGGATTTAAAAAACTAGAACGAAATTCTCTTTTTCCAATAGGAGGTAAATAATACTTAGAACCTTTGATTTTTTCAAAAGGAGAAAGTCCAATAGTGTAAGGAACACCAAAAGAAGTAGTATTTACTATCATAGATAAATAAACAAATAAACCTAAAGATATACCTAAAAATCCACAAAGGTAACCTAAAAAAATAAAAACAAATCTATATACTCGTAAATGGAAACTAAAAGAATAATCAGGAATAGCAAAAGAAGCAGTGGCAGTAATTGCAACAACTATAATTAAAATAGGACTAACAATTCCAGCACTTACAGCAGCTTGTCCCATAACGATAGCACCAACAATTCCTATTGTAGGACCAATAGGCGCAGGAACTCTAAGGCCGGCTTCTCTTATTAACTCAAAAGATAATTCTAATAGTAGTAACTCTAAAATTATAGGAAAAGGTACATTTTCTCGTGAAGCAAGAATAGAATATAGTAATTCAGTAGGCAATATTTCTTGATGGAAACTAGTAATAGCCATATATAATCCAGGTAATAGTAAAGTTATAAAAGCAGCAAATAATCTAATTAACTTAGAGAAATTAGAAAAAATAGCTTTTTGGTTTTTATCATCAGGAGAACTTAAAAAATCAGTAAGAATAGCAGGAATAACTATTGAATATGGTGCTCCATCTACTAAGATTACAATTTTACCATCTAATAAGTAACTAGAAGCTTTATCAGGTCTTTCAGTAGATAAAACTTGAGGAACATCTAATCTATTTGTTTCACTAATTAATTGTTCTAACTGGCCAGCTGAAAGTAAAGAATCTACTGATAAATTATTCATTCTATATTTTACTTCAGCAATTAGGTCATCATTTGCTAAATCTCCAATATAACATAAGCCACATTTAGTTTTAGTTATATTTCCAATTTCTATATTTTCAATAATCAAATTTTCGTTATTAATAAATCTTCTAAGTAAAGAAGTATTTGTTCTTAGATTTTCTACAAAAGAAACATGAGAACCTTTTACTACAATTTCGTTATTAGGTTTTTCAGGATTTCTATATGCATAACCTTTGACTTCAATATCAAAGGCTAAATCTAAAGTATCTATAAAAAGTGCACAGTTTCCGAGAATTGATGCCAGTAAAAGCTTGTTCAAAGGTTTTTGCTTGTTTTACAGTGTTTTGAGGCATCAAACAATTTATTATATATGAAGGCAAATCAAATTTTTTGACTTTTCTCACAGTAATATTATTAGCAATTGCTTGAGAAACTACTTTATTTTGACCACCATCGTATAAATTATTACGATTTCTCATCATTAAAGGTTTTAAAACAAAATTATCCATTAATTCACTATTAATCATACCATCAATATAAAGAAGAAAAGCATTATACTGTTTTCCTCTGGCATTTAAAGTAAATTGCCTTAAAACAATATCTGAATTTATTAATAAATTATACTTGGTTTTCACATATTCTAAATTTACATCTAGACTTGTAAAAATTTTTTTAGTATCAGTATCTTTTTTTCCAATATCACTATTAGGATAATTTCGTATATGAGCATCTTCTATTAAGTTAAATTTATGATTTGAATCATTACTTGGTTTATAAGAAAACAAAGTATCAAATAAATTTTTAAAAGTCATAATAAGCTCCAATTTTAATAAATATCTGTTGCTTACAATTCACAGTTTAATAATAAATTATTTTTCATGCTTTGTGTGTCGCAATCTACAAACTAAAATGATTAAAAGTAGATTGCTCCAATCGCACTCACTATCGTTCGTTTGATCGCTTACGCAGCATAAAAATAATTTATTATTAAACTGTGAATTGTAAGCTGTTTTTAAATATTATTAGTAAATTTTTAAAAATTATACTGGTTTTTAGAATTAAAAAATGTTATAATTATTACGATATTGACAAATTTAATTAAATTGAAAAATTTTTTGATTTAAGAAAGGATTGAAGTCAAAGTGAGAGATAAAATAACATCAATAATAATATTTTTAATAGTTATAGGAATAATTGCAACAAGTTTGGTATTAGGATTAATTTTCTTACAAGAATATATAAAACCTGATGAAAATGAAGAATTAGCATTTGTAGAAAATCCTGTTAATAAAAATGACAAAATACAAAATAATACAGTAGAAGAGGATATAAAAACACCAGAAATAGTAGAAAATCCTATAAGTAAAATAGAAGATACAAATATCAAAAATGTAAATTATGATAATGTAAAAGTAAATAAATATTTTTATAACCAATTAGGAGAACCGTCAAAAACAATATATAAAGCTTTTACACAAAATAAAGAAAATATGAAAACAGGAACATACAAAATAGAACTTGGAACTTTATTTTCAGATATATTAAAGCAAGAAAATGGCCAAGAAGAGCTGGGAAAATTTTATCAATCTGCAATAGAAGCATATACATATGATAATCCAGATGTATTTTACTTAAATCCTAAAAAAATGTATTTGAATATAGAAACAACAACAAGAGGGAAAAATGTAACATATAATGTATTTATAAATAATGGAAATGAAACTAATTACCTAATAGATGAATTTAATTCTAAAGAACAGGTAGATAATGCAATAGTAGAGATAGAAAATATAAAAAATCAAATAATATCAAATAGAACAGGAAATGTTTATGAAGATATGAAAATGGTACATGATTACTTAGTTGATAATATTTCATATGACAGTTCAATTTCTAAACCTAATATATATAATATATATGGAGCATTAGTAAACAAAGAATGTGTATGCGAAGGCTATGCTAGAGCATATAAATATATTTTAGATGAATTAAATATACCATGTATATTAGTTATAGGAACAGCAACAAATGGTGAAGGAAATACTGAAAATCATGCATGGAATTATGTGAAATTAAATAATTCATGGTATGCAGTAGATACAACATGGGATGACCCTATTATAATAGGTGGAGGAATTTTAAATAAAAAATCAAAATATAGATATTTTCTAAAAGGAAAAGAAACAATGGACCAAGACCATATAACAAGTGGACAATTCACAGAAGGTGGAAAAGAATTTGCTTATCCAAATTTAAGTGAAACAGATTTTGAATAATAAGAAAAGGTTAAGAGGCTTTGGCTTGAATAAGAAATACAATAAAATTTTGGGGGCTTTGTAACCAAATTGAAAATAAATTTAATTTTTATACTTAATAAAAGCCAAATAGTAAATGTGAAAGGAGAATATGATATTAAGAAAATATATCATATAAGAAGAAATGATTTTAGATGAAATATTTAATAGCAAAATAAAAGTATATGCATTTGTAGGGCCATCTGGAACAGGAAAAAGTTACAGAGCACAAATGGTAGCAAGTGAAAAAGATATAAAATTTATTATAGATGATGGATTATTAATAATGGACAACAAAGTAATTGCAGGTGAGTCAGCCAAAAAAGCTCCTACGAAAGTAGGGACAGTAAAACATGCATTATTTTATGAAAAAGAAGAAAGAGATAATATAATAAAAGCATTAAGAAAATATAGGCCTCAAAGCATATTAATTTTAGGAACATCAGATGGAATGGTAAAAAAGATTGCAGCAAATTTAGAATTACCAGAAATTTCTGAAACAATATATATAACAGATGTAGCAACAGAGCAAGAAATGGAAACAGCAAGAAGAATAAGAGTAACAGAAGGAAAACATGTAATACCTGTTCCGACTTTTGAAATAAAAAAGGATTTTTCAGGTTATTTGTTAGACCCATTACAAATTTTTAAATCAAAAGGAAAAGGTGAAAAACCATATGTATCTGAAAAATCTATAATAAGACCAACTTTTAGTTACTTAGGAAATTTTACAATTTCAGATACTGTATTTAGACAGATTTTAGAGTATTTAGCAGTACAAACACCAGCAATATATAAAATATTAAAAACAAGAGTTGAAAATTATGGAGAAGGTGCAAAACTTTATATGGAAGTTACAATAATGTATGGTTATAATGTTGTAGATGGAATAAAAGAATTTAAGAAAAAGGCAAGAAAAGAAATAGAAAAACTTACAGCCATGAATGTTGTTAACTTAGAAGTAGTTGCAAAAAATATTTATGTACCACAAGAGGAGGAAAAATAGATGTCATTTATAGTAGCTATTGATGGACCAGCAGGAAGTGGAAAAGGAACAATAACAAAAATAGTAGGAGAAAAGCTAGGACTAGTAAATATTGATACAGGGGCGACCTTTAGATGTGTTGCATTAAATATGATACAAAAAAATATAAAGATAGAAGAAGAACAAAAAATATGCGATATGTTAAAGAATATACAAATTGAAATGTATCCAAGTGGAAAAATAATTTTAAATGGAGAAGAAGTAACTAATAGAATTAGGGAAAATGATGTAAATGATTTCGTTTCGCCAGTATCTACTTTACAAATTGTTAGAAATAAATTATTAGATGTACAAAGGAAAATTGCAGAAGGTAAAGATGTTATTATGGAAGGAAGAGACATTGGAACAGTTGTATTTCCAAATGCAAATGTAAAAATTTATTTAGATGCAACAGCTGAGGAAAGAGCAAAAAGAAGGGTTTTACAAAATCAGGAAAAAGGAATTGAATCTTCTTATCAAGAAGTTTTACAAGGGATAAAAGATAGAGATAAGAGAGATTCAACAAGAGAGATTGCTCCATTGAAAAAAGCAGATGATGCTATATATTTGGATACAACTAATTTAGATATTGAAGAAGTAGTACAAAAAATTGTAAATATAATAGAAAAAAACGTTACTATATAATAGAGTTTAAAAATTAACCGCTGGAAATAGTTGATAATTATAATTTTTTGACTTTTGACTACTTATTTCATTCAGAAAGAATTGGTAAGGCTTCCTCATGAGCCTCTCTCACTCAGACCCCTTCATACTTCAGGTACCATGAGCATTCCTCATTCGAAAGCCTAACCAATTCTAATCTTCATTCCATGCGAACGTCAAAATCCAAAAAAATTATAATTATCAACTATTTCCAGCTTCTCTACAATAAAAACCATTATTCTGTAACAAATAAATATGATTAAGAAAGTTGATAAAACAAAGTAATTAAATTATATGTATATTATATTAAGTCAACAGTTATATTTTGAAAAGTTAAAATAAAAAAGTGCAATGTATTAATTTTTAGATAAAATAAAAAGAAAGGAAAAATTAATCAAGTGAAATAAAAGTTTTACAAGATTAATTATAGGAAGAAAAAATGAAAAAATTTTTAAAAAATACAATAAAAAGTATAGTAAGAGGAGCAATATATATATGGTGCAAAGTATATTATAGAGCTGAAATTATAGGGTTAGAAAATATCCCAAAAGAAGGACCACTAATATTTTGTGGAAATCATAGAACTTATTTAGACCCACCATTAATGGTAGCAACAGCCAAAAGAGATATGAAATTTTTAGCAAAAGAGGAGCTATATAATAATAAATTCTTAGCATTTTTAGGATGGGTATTTGAAGCCATACCAGTAAAAAGAGATGAAAAAGATGTGTCAGCAATAAAAACTTCATTAAAATTTTTAAAATCTGGACAATGTATAGCCTTATTCCCTGAAGGAACTAGAAATGGTCTAGAAAAAGGGGAGAAGGTAAAAGATGGGGTAGCATTTTTTGCAGTTAGAAGTGGAGCAAAAGTAGTACCTTGTGGAATTAAAGGAGGAACTAAAGAAAATAGAAAAGTAACTATTACATATGGTATGCCACTTGATTATAGTGAATATAAAGGGACAAAAGATAAAGAAAAATTAGAAGAAATAACAGAAGAAATAATGGATAAAATTATAGAGTTGACAAAATAAGAAAATTGTTATATAATTTTATATGTAAAATAGACAAAAGACGTTTTTCAAAAAGAGCTGAAAAGCGTCTTAAGTTATGAGATTTATAAATATAAGCTAATTAATAATAAAAGGATTATTAGCATTATATAATGATTTTGCAACATTAATTTATAAAATTGTAGGATTATAATTTATTAAAGATGGGAGTAATATATATGAATAACAAAAATATTAGAAACATAGCTATAATTGCACACGTAGACCATGGTAAAACAACATTAGTAGATGCACTATTAAGACAAAGCCATGTTTTCAGAGAAAATGAACAAATACAAGAGAGAGTAATGGACTCAAATGATATAGAAAAAGAAAGAGGAATTACAATTTTATCAAAAAATACATCTGTTATGTATAATGATATAAAAATAAATATTGTTGATACACCAGGACATGCTGACTTTGGAGGAGAAGTAGAAAGAGTTCTAAAAACAGTAGATGGAGTATTATTATTAGTTGATGCTTTTGAAGGAGCAATGCCTCAAACAAGAGAAGTTTTGAAAAAATCATTATCATTAGGATTAAAACCAATAGTTGTAATAAACAAAATAGATAGACCAGGAGCAACACCAGAAAAAGTAGTTGATCAAGTAATCGAATTATTTATAGAATTAGATGCAACTGATGAACAACTTGAATTTCCAGTAGTATATGCTTCAGCAAAAAATGGAATTGCAAAAATGGATTTAGCAGACGAATCAGATAATTTAAATTGTTTATTTGAAACAATAGTAAATACAATAAGTGCACCAAACTGTGATGAAGAAGGACCAGCACAAATGTTGGTATCTAATATCGACTATGATGACTATGTTGGAAGAATAGCAGTTGGAAGAGTAGAAAGAGGAATTATAAAAAATGGAATGCCAGTTGCAATATGTGGAAAAGAAGATAAAGTAACACAAGGAAGAATAGCAAAAGTATATACACATGTTGGATTAAATAAAGTAGAAGTTGAAGAAGGAAAAGCAGGAGATATTATAGAACTTGCAGGACTTCCAGATATAAACATAGGAGATACTATTTGTGATTTCAATAATCCAGAAAAAATACCTTTTGTAGATATTGATGAACCAACAGTATCAATGACATTTAGTGTAAACAATGGACCATTTGCAGGAAAAGAAGGACAATTTATAACATCAAGACATATTCGTGACAGATTATTTAAAGAATTAGAAAGAAATGTATCTTTAAGAGTAAAAGAAACAGAATCACCAGACTCTTTTGAAGTATCAGGAAGAGGGGAATTACATTTATCAGTATTAATTGAAACAATGAGAAGAGAAGGATTTGAATTATTAGTTTCAAGACCAAAAGTTATCATAAAAGAAATAGATGGTGTTAAATGTGAACCAATAGAAGCATTAGTAGTAAATGTACCAGATGACTGTGTAGGAAATGTAATAGAAAAATTAGGTAGAAGAAAAGCAGAAATGGTAAATATGGAACCAGCAGAAACAGGACATACTAAAATAGAATTTAGAATTCCAGCAAGAGGACTAATTGGTTATAGAACAGAGTTCCTTACAGATACAAAAGGTGAAGGAACAATGAATCACATATTTGATTCATATGAACCATTTAAAGGAGATATCCAAGCTCGTGTAAGAGGTACAATAGTAGCTTTCGAAAAAGGAAAATCAGTAACCTACGGATTATACAATGCACAAGACAAAGGAGAATTATTCATAGGACCAGGTGTAGAGGTATATGAAGGAATGATAGTTGGTCTAAACTCAAGAGGAGAAGACTTAGCAATAAATGTATGTAAAGAAAAACACTTAACAAACACAAGAGCTTCAGGATCAGATGATGCATTACGTTTAGTTCCACCAATTCAAATGTCATTAGAAAAAGCAATAGAATTTATACAAGATGACGAATTAGTAGAAGTAACACCAAAATCATTAAGACTAAGAAAGAAAATCTTAGACACTAAAGAAAGAGAAAGAGCAAATAGAAACAAATAAAAATAATACAACAAATAGGTTAAGCAAAAAAGTTTAACCTATTTTAATTTATAGGGAGATTATTTTTTAGTGTAAACAAAATTTTCATTAATATAAGTGTATTCTTAGTAAAGTGGGAAAGGAATGGATTTTAAAATGAATATAGAAGAATTAAATAAAATAAAAGAAAAAGCATTAGAAGACCATATTCCAATAATAATGGATGATACATTAGAAGTTATTGAAGATTACTTAAAAGAAAAAAATGTAAAAAGAATACTAGAAATAGGAACAGCTGTTGGATATTCAGCAATATGTTTTACTAAAGTATTATCAGAAGAGGGAATAATTGATACAATAGAAAGAGATGAAGAAAGAGTAAAACAAGCTAAAATTAATATTGAAAAAGCTGAGGTAAAAGACAAAATTAATATTTATGAAGGTGATGCAGTAGAAATATTACCTACCTTGAATGAAAAATATGATGTTGTATTTATTGATGCAGCAAAAGGAAAATATCCTTTCTTTCTAAAAGAAGCACTTAGAATGATAAAGGAAAATGGAGTTATTTTTGCAGATAACATTTTATATAAAGGATATGTTATGAGTGATTATAATAAACATAAACAAAGAACAGCTGTTAGAAATTTAAGAGAATATATTAAAGAAGTAAGTGAAAATCCAAATCTTGATACTGAAATTTTGGAGGTTGGAGATGGTCTTGCGATAAGTAAATTAAAATGATAAAAACCCCCTTTGCAAAATTGCCTTGCAAAGGGGGAAATTAATTATATGATAGGCCAATGTATTAAAGTATCTGTTATTGGTAATGGTATCTCAAAACCAGATGTATCTATCACAACTTTATTGTTAATAGCACGATATCCAGGTATTTGTATTTTTTCTCTATCAAAAACAAGTCTGGCTAATCCTTCAAATTGTTTATCTTTGAAGTCTTGACTATTTGCATTTCCTTCATCTTGAGTGCGAGCATCCATAGAAGCAGTTCGTACTTGATATTCAAAATAGTTACCATACTTATCTTTAAAAATCACATGAAGTGATTGATAACCATTATCTTTTGGATTAAAGATATAGTCTTTTACATAAGGCTTGTTTGCTTCTGAAAGATAAGATTTATCAGGAACAATTATATCTGGATATTTTGAAGGATTAAAATCTTTAGTATTTTTAGGTGGTTCTGCATCACAAGGCATTAAGCCAAGTGATATGAAATAGTTAATAGTTGCGTCCATTGTAGCATAACATTGTTTTATTAAATCTAAAGATTCTTTTCCACCATAAGGAGAATCAATGATAGTACGACATGCATAAATATCTTTTATAGAATCTAATGATTTTCCAGAATAAAGTTTTAATCCAGATTTATTTGTTAAACTAACAAATGCTTTAATCCGTGATAAAGTTTCATAATAGCAATTAGGATTTTCACTTATGGCATTATTATGAAGCTTTTTAGTATAGTCTTTAGCACGATTTTTCATTTTAGTGCTAGTAATGAAAAAAAGATATTCTTGATACATCATTTTTAAAAGTTTTGCTTCATTAGAAGTGTTTTTTGAGAGTGTATTTTCACAACAGTTTACTATAATTTCTCTTACAGAATGTGACCGATAAATATCAGTACTGATATCGGGTAATAAGATTGCTTTTTTTGTGGACATAATATGTCCTCCCTTCTTTAATTTTTTATATTTATAGTTACCTATTACTATTATAACACAAATTCACATAAAATAAAAGAAGGAAGGTGATAGTGCAATATATTTACATTATTTTTCTTTAGTTTTTGTATCTTTAGAACAATTTTCATCCAAACTTGGCAAATATGTCATAGTAGGTCTATCAAAAAGAATTTCATTTGCTATTTTTGAATATTCAGCATTTTCCAAAAATAATTTTTTATAATAATGTCGAACATTCTCTTTTTTAGTATATTTTTTTATATATCCATTATATACATATTTAGTATATTTAGGTAAGATATATTTTATATGTGAAATATATCTATGAACATCACTGGTATTAGTAGATAAAGGTAGGGGATATAATTTTCGTTTTTTACCAGGAATTTTATCATGTATAGTTGGACCATATTTTGAAATATACTCCATAATTGAGGATCTATCTTGTAATTCAGCAACCCAAGAAGGGTATAAAGAGCTTTTTAAACAAAAGTGTATGGAATTATATCCATTTAGATCATTAAAATATTTTTGTCTAGAGGATTCTAAGTAAATTCCTAATTTGTGAAGACTTTCTGAATTTTCTAAGATATGACTAATAGCGAAATGCCCTGCTATTAAACCTAAAGAATTATTTAAACTTTCTAATAGTAAAAAAGCTTGCTGTCTTTCATGTTCTAATGAAGGATTAGAAGATTTTTCTAGTTTTTTATCTATTAAATCTATGTTTTTTTGTATTAAGGATCTTTTTTCTAATAATGTTTTAAAGTTAATACATTTTGTCAAATATTTAATTTTATTATTAATGTATTCAATTTTATCATTTATTTTATTTATCGCAACTGAATCAGTTGTAGTATGCAAATTTCCTTGAAGAGAATAAATTCTATTTTTTAAAAATTGAATTTTAATTTTTGATTTTTTTATAAATTCTTCATCAATATTAAAATTATCAGGTATTTTTTCAATTACCAATCTCATTCCAATTATATCATAAATTATATATTTATTAAAATCTGATGACAAATCTTCATTAGAAGAGTCTTTTGAAATATTAGCATAAAAACTTTTTTTAGATTTATATCTATATTTCAATCTAAAATCTGAAGGGGAAAAATAATTTTCTAATTCTTTTCCTAAGGTAGAAAGAACTACATCAGTATAATTTTCATATGACTTAGATCTTAATAAATTAAAGATTGATTTGTTATAAGCTTCAAATATTGGAACAGATAAAGAATCTTTAAAAGAAATTTTTTTATCCATAATTTACTCCTATAATTTAAAATTATCATTTAATTATAGCATAAATTACCAAAAAATGCAAGTTTTAAAGGCTTTATTGACATAATTAGTAAAAAAATATATAATATCTTAGTAGTTAAATGTAAGTAAAATACGACAAAATTTAATAGCTATAATAATAAGGGAGGCAAATCCACATAAATATTATCTGAAAAAATATTCAAGGAATTGAATAAATCATAATTTTAAAAAATTTGAAAAAGAGAGAAAGGAATGAATTGAAAAATGAAAAAAGTAGAATTATTAGCTCCAGCAGGTTCATATGAAAAAGCAAAAATAGCTTTTTTATATGGTGCAGATGCAATATATTGTGGAACATCATCATTATCATTAAGAACAAGAGCTGATATGAAAGATGATGATTTAGAAAATACTATAAAATATGCACATAGTATAGGAAAAAAAGTATATGTAACTTTAAATATTTTTGCATGGGACGAAAAATATGATGAAATAATAGAAATGGCAAAAAAATTAGAAAAATTAAAACCAGATGGAATAATTGCAGCAGATGGAGGAGTGATAGAAGTTTTAAAAGAATATGCACCAAGTGTTGCTATAAATGTTAGTACACAAGCAAATATAGTAAGCTTACACTCTGCTAATTTCTGGTATAAAAATGGAGCAAAAAGAATGATAATGGCAAGAGAAATGAATAAGGAACAATTAAAATACATAATGGAGAATAAGCCAGAAGGTATGGAAGTTGAAATCTTTATACATGGAGCAATATGTTTTGCATTCTCAGGAAGATGTTTTTTAAGTGACTTTTTATCATGTAGAAGTGCAAATTTAGGGGATTGTGCACAAAGTTGTAGATGGTCATATAATCTTTATGCAGAAGAAAAAAATAATCCAGGAGAATTAATGCCAATAGAAACAAGTGAATATGGAACAAGTATATTTTCATCAAAAGATTTATGCTTAATAAAAGAACTTCCAGAAATAATTGACATGGGAGTAGATAGTTTAAAAATCGAAGGTAGATTGAAAACAGAATACTATTTAGCAAGTGTAATAGGAACATATAGAAATGCAATAGATGACTATGAAAAAGACCCACAAAATTATGATTATACAAAATATTTAAAAGAAATAGAAAAAGTAAAAACAAGAGGCTTAACAACATTTTATTTTAATGATAGGAACAATAAAGATATTCAAGAATATGGTGGTAGACAATATAATGAACAATATGAATTTGGAGCAAAAGTTGTTGAATATAAAAAAGATAAATCAATAATAGAAATAAAAAATAAATTAAATATAGGAGATATCTTAGAAATATTGATTCCATATCAACTAAAACCAGTTGAATTTAAAATTAATAAATTATGGGATATAGAAACAGAAGAAGAAATTGAAGCAATTAGTCCAGGAGTTAAAGGACAACAAGTATTAATAGAATTACCAATAGAATGTCAAAAAGATTGGATAATAAGAAGAAAAAAAGCATAATAATTTTGAAGTTGGAGATGATTTTGTGATTTTGGGGTCGGAGACAAAAATCATCTTTAACTTTAAGTAGGTAGTTTGAAACTTTTCTAATTATAGAAAAGTTTTTAAATTTTTAATATTAAATTTATTAGAAAAATGATTCAATAATAGAGAATAAGTTATTTTGTAGCATAAAAAATAAATAGGCATAATATAAAATAAAGTAAGAAAAATATATAATAAGATATTTGCAAAAAAGTAGCAATTCTATATTAGAAAAATTTTAGAAAAAGAAAAAATTTTAATTGCAATGTATAGTGTATTTATTCTAAATTATCTAAAAAGAAAGGGAAAATAAATATGTATAATAAAAGTTTAATAGGAAATACTCCAATGATAAAACTAGAGTATAAATATAAAGAAAAAATAGGAATAGTATATTGTAAATTAGAATCATATAATTTAACTGGAAGTATAAAAGATAGAGTGGCAAATTATATTATAGTAAATGCAAAAAGGGAAGGGATATTAAAAGAAAAAATGCCAATAATTGAAGCAACAAGTGGGAATACAGGAATTTCATTATCAGCCTTAGGAGCATATTATAATCATCCAGTATATATTTTTATGCCAGACTGGGCAAGTGAAGAAAGAATTAAACTAATGAAACTGTATGGGACAAAAGTAAAACTAATATCAAAAGAAGAAGGAGGATTTCTAAGGTGTATAAAAGAAGCTAATAATTTATCTCAAGAAATAAATGGATTTTTAACAAAACAATTTGAAAATAAAGATAATATATTGGCACATTATGAAACAACAGGAAAAGAGATTATAGAACAATTACCAAGTAAAATAGGAGGATTTATTTCAGGAGTAGGGACAGGAGGAACTCTAATCGGAATAGGAAAAAGGTTAAAAGAACACTTGGATGATATAAAAATATGTGCATTAGAACCAGAAAAAATGCCTATAATATCTGGAGGAAAAATAATGGGTCAGCATAAAATTGAGGGAATAGGAGATGATTTTGTCCCTGAGTTATATGACAAAAAATTAATTGATGATGTATTTTTAATTAATGATGAAGATGCAATTAATATGTCAAGAAAATTATCAAAAGAATTAGGATTAGGAGTAGGAATTTCTTCTGGTGCAAATTTAATTGGTGCTATAAAATTAGAAGAAAGAATAAAAAAAGAAGTAGTTATAGTATTTCCAGATGACAATAAAAAATACTTATCAACAGATTTAGCTCAAAATATGAGTAATTCAAGTGATTTATTATCAAATGATGTAGAATTATTAAATTATGAAGTGATATAGATAATATATAAATGTACTTGGAAAACTAATTTTAGTCTTGCTATTACTTGTTGTATATAAAAAAATGAAAAGCACTTGTATATTCAAACTAATTGTGATATAAATATATATGAAAATAAAGCTAAAAAGGAAGGGCGGAGTTTTTGTGGAAGAAGAATTTGAAAGAAATCAAAAGACAATTTTGATAGTTGATGATGAAGAACCAATAAGAGACATATTATCTCATAATTTAATAAAAGAGGGATATAGGGTAATAGAAGCAGGAGATGGAATAACTGCAGTTGAAATGGCAATAAGCGAACATCCTGATTTAGTATTATTAGATATAATGTTACCAAAATTAGATGGATTATCTGTATGTAAAAGAATAAAAAATTCAATGAATGTTCCAATATTAATGCTTACAGCCAAAGATGAAGAAATTGACAAAATTTTAGGATTAGAATTAGGTGCAGATGATTATATAACAAAGCCATTTAGTATAAGAGAGCTAATTGCTAGAGTTAAAGCTAATTTAAGAAAAGTTGAAGTTAATACAAATTCTAGAAATACTGAAAATGAATATATAATCAGTAAGAAAAAAGATAATAAAATAGTAGTGAATGATTTGTCATTAGACTTAGATAAATTTGAAGTAAAAGTAAGAGGAGAAATTATTGATTTAACAGTAAGAGAATTTGAAGTAATAAAATTTTTAGCTATGCAACCAGGTCAAGTAGTTACAAGAGAAACATTGCTTGAAAAAGTATGGGGATATGAATATTATGGAGATATAAGGACTGTTGATGTTACAGTAAGAAGAATTAGAGAAAAAATTGAAAAAGATACATCAACACCAAAAATACTAATAACAAAAAGAGGAGTAGGTTATTATATAGCTTCAAAGTAAGAAAAGTAGCAAATATACACAGAAAAAGAAGATATAAAAGATTATTCTATAAAGTAGTTATTATAGAATAGTCTTTTTATTATTGTATAGAGAAAATCAACTTTTATCTTGACCCTATATAGGATTTTTCTGTATACAACAAGCAAAAGTGACCTTTAAAAAGCCCCTCAGCTTTGCTTATGTAGCTTCGCTACTTTTCTTATAACTCAGAGGTAAAACAACCATAGATAGCTTCTGATTTTGTCGAATTGTGCGATGAAAAGTCAAGAAATATTATAAAAACATATTGACAATAGCTTTTTTTGAGACTATACTTTGAGTAAATTATATAATTTAAATCAATAGAAATTTCTATCAGTATAACTTTATTTTCATCCAAAAGTTATATTCCCCATCATTTAGTAAATAGATATCAAAAAAGGAGGTTTATATTTAGTGCACTAAAATAAAACTATGAATAGAAAATTTATATCAAAAAGTAATTATGTACTTCATAGAGTATTAAACTCTAAACAAGGAGTAGAAATATTAAAAGATTTTATAGAAAGTATATTAGAAATAGAAATAAAAGAAATATCTTTAAATCCATATTTAGAAAAAATAAAAAAGAAATTACCAGCAGAAGAAAATTTTGGAATAGCAGATGTAAGAATAAAAACAAATGAAGATGAAGAAATGAATATAGGAGTGCAATTCATTGATGGAGAGCACATATCAACAAAGATGTTACTATATTATGCACAAATTCATTTAAATCAAGTCTTATACGAGAATAGAAAAATAGCTAAAACAATTACAATAAATTTACTAGATTTTTATTACTCTAAAAAGAATACATATTTTAATAAGATTATTATTGACGAAAATAATGATAAATCAGAATTGGATTTAATAGAACTAGTTTCAATAGAATTACCTAAGTTTAAAGCAAAAGAAGAAAGCAAAATGAGCAAAAAAGAAGCATGGATAAGTTATTTTAAGGGAGAAAATATAAAATATGCCATAGAAAATTATGAAAAAATAGCTATGCTTGATAAATTATTAATTAAATATTGGGATGAGGAGGTGATTGAATAATGAATCACCTCCAAAATCAAAATATAGATAAATTAAGAAAATTAATATATGATAATGAAGATGATTTTGTTAGTATAATATCAGATATAACCAAAATAGAAATAGAGAAAGTAGATTCAATAGAACTTGTTAAATGTCCAAAAATAATAAAAGATGAAATATTTTTAATTTTAAAGTTAAGAGCTAAAATATATGATTATGTTGAAATAGAAATATATTTGAAAATAATAAACGAAAGTCAATTGGAAAAAACAATGAGTTACTATTGGATTTTAATTTATGAAGGAGAATTAAAAAAAGAAATAAATATAGGTTTAAATGAAAAAATTGTAAAGAATAAAATAAATATTCAAAAGATAAATGAGGAAATATTTACAGATACCTTTTTATTAACAATAGAAAGTAATAAAACGAATATATTAAAATATGGAGCATTGGTATATTTTACTGAATTTAATAAATATCTTATAAGTAAACAAAAGAAATTAACAAAAGAAGTTAGTAAAGAAAATATTTTATTTATAGGAATAAAATATAATAAAGGAATGAACAATTTTTCAATCAAAGTCCATTCCTAAGATAAAGTGTATAAAGTTTAATTCAATTTTTATTTGATAATCTTAATACAATAATTTTAATGATTTATATAGTAAATTAAATTGCTATACTATTAATTCAAGTTTTTTATAGTGATATTGGAGAGAGTACTTTTGTTATTAAAATTTTTAGTAGTTCTAAGTTTAAAATCATAATTCAACCATTTTTAGTTTTTATAAAACCTGTCAAATTAATGAGCATCAGTAAGTACAGGTTTTAAGTTAACGTTTATAACAGTTCCTTCAGGGACTAATTCATTAACAGCATAATCTTGTGTAGTAATTATTCCAGAGCCATAATAACTAATATTTAGATTTTTAGACCTTAATATACTTGTGGCTTGTGAAACAGTCATTCCAGATAAGTCAGGAACACTAACTGAGTTTTCAACAGTATGACCTTCACCATATAACATAATTATTGAATTTTTTTGTAAGCTAACTCCTGGTTTTGGAGTTTGATTTGTTACTAAAGTAGAATTTTCATCACCAGAAGAGGAAATCTTACAAGTAAATCCTGCATTAGTTAAAATCTTTTTAGCTTCTGTAATAGTTTTATTAGTTATATCTGGAACTGTAATTAAATTTTGAGAGCTATTATCAGTATTAGTATTATCAGAAGGAACACCCATATAAGGAAGTATTTCTGATAACATTTGAGAAACCACTGGAGCAGCAACAGAACCACCTTGATATCCGTATTTTTTATTTTGAGGATTATATAAAGTTAATAAAACAACTACTTGTGTATCTTCAATAGGTGAAATTGCTACAAAAGATGATACATAACCACTATCCTCATTTCCTTCAACAGGCTCAGAAGTACCAGATTTTCCACCAATAGAATATCCTGAAACAGCAACATTTTTTCCTGTTCCATGCAGTACAACAGATTCCATCATAGATTTTACTTTATCAGTTGTGCTTTTTGAAAGTACTTGTCTAACTTCAGTTGGTTCAGTATTTGTGATTGCACCAGTATCCGTATTTTTTATTGATTTTACAATATTAGGTTTCATAAGAACACCATCATTAGCGATACTAGAAATAGCTGTAATTAGTTGTAAAGGCGTTACTTGGAATCTTTGTCCAAAAGAATAAGTCGCAAGTTCAACAGGTCCTACTTTTTCTAAGTCATGAAATATACTAGTTTGTTCACCATATAATCCAGAGTTAGTAGAATCAAATAAACCAAAAGCTTGGTAATATTTATATAAAGTAGGAGCACCTATTCTTGAAGCTAATTGCATAAATGCAGGGTTACAAGAATTTTCTAGAGCCTGAGTTAAAGTCTGTGAACCATGTGGGTCATATTTTCTCCAACATTTAATAGTTCTATCTTCAACTACTTCATAACCTTGACAATAGAAGTCATTAGGTTTATTAGGAGTTGTTATATTTTCTTCAAGAGCAACACTAGAAGTTATAATTTTAAATGTAGATCCAGGCTCATAACTATCAGAAACAGATTTATTTGCCCACATACGATATAAAGATTCATTTTTTTCTTCATCACTTAATGAATCATAAGTTTTAGCAAGAACTGTATTTGGAGTATATGGGGAATTTAAATCATAATCAGGATAATTAGCCATTCCAAGAATATTTCCACTTTTAGGATCCATAACGATTACATTTCCACCATTTGCACAATTATACTTTTCAACAGCTTGCTTAAGATATTTTTCAACAATAGACTGAATATTTAAGTCAATAGTAAGAGTAATATCACTTCCATTTTCTGCAGAAATGTAAGTTTCTTCAGTGTTTGGAATTTCATTTTGGTCACTAGCTTTATAACTTACTATTTTTCCAGGAGTTCCTTTCAAAATATTATCCCATTTAGCTTCAATTCCACTTAAACCTTGATTATCAGCACCACAAAAACCAATTACACTAGATGCCAAATTGTTGTAAGGATAATATCTTTTGGTATCTTCATCTATATTAATACCAACTGAGATTTTATTATCTTTCATCCAAGTTTTTAATTCTTCAACTGTATCTTTTTCTACTTTTTTTGCAATAGTTTCAACAGAGGATTTACTATTAACTTTTTCTAAAGTTTCATCATAATTTAAATCAAAGAGATCAGAAAGACCTTTGGCAACAAGCTCTTTTTTTGCTTTAGTTTCTTCATCACTTTTTCCAGAAATTTTAGCAGGATTTATTGTTATAGTGTCAACTTGTGCACTTATTGCTAGAGCTTTACCTGTTGAATCATAAATGTTTCCTCTTTTAGGACTAAGTATTTGATTTATAGCTTGCTGCTGATATGCTAACTCTTTTAAGTGGTCGCTATCAATAAATTGTAAGTAACCTAATCTAACTAATAAAAGTATAAATATAATTAAAACACCTAAAAAAATATATTGTAGTTTTTTTGTACAAATTAGATTTTTACTGTTAAAATCTTTATTTAAGTTGATAATATTGTTATAATGAGTTTCTTGTTTTGAATTAATGTTACTATTAATTGTATCACTAGCAGTATCATTATAAGATTTTGGGCTAGAATTAAATTGATTGTTATTGATTTTATTTTTTGTTTTTTTAATTCTAATATCAGTCTTTGTGTTTTTTGACTTTTTATTATTTATATTTTTTGATTTTTGATTTTTTTTGCTTTTAATATTTTTTTTATCCATAAATCACGCCTCTTTTGTTAATTTTGCAATTACATTTTATATTAAAAATAGGGAAAAAGCAATAAAAATAGTAAATTTTACTGCTTTTGTGTTACTATATAATAGCTTTTACAACTATTTCAAGCTACTCTACTATAAGAAAGATTAGGTTTTATTCTTTAAATTCTTTTGATAGTTTTCCAATTGCTTTAGTCTCGATTCGAGAAACATATGAACGAGAAATTCCTAGCATATGAGCAATTTCATGTTGGGTCTTTGGTTTATGACCACCTAACCCAAATCTTAATTCTAGAATTGTTTTTTCTCTATCTTTTAAAATAGACTTCATTTTATCATAAAGTAATTTAATTTTCATTTTTATATCAACTTCATCTTCAATAGGTCTTTCGTTATTTTCAAGAACTTCTTGTAAAGTAACTACATTGTCGTCTTTATCTTTTCCAATAGGTTCATTTAAATATACTTCTGCACCTAATTTTTTTGTTGCTCGTAAATGCATTAATATTTCATTATCAATACATCTAGAAACATATGTAGAAAGCCTAGAGCCTTTATCAGAATTAAAACTATTTATCCCCTTTATTAAACCAATAGTTCCAATAGAAATTAAATCATCTTGTTCAACGTTAGAAGTAGAGTACTTTTTTGAAATATGGGCAACTAATCTTAGATTATGTTCTATTAGAATATTTCGTGCTTCATCATTTCCTTGTTTCATTTGTTCTAAGTATAAACTTTCTTCTTCAGAAGTCAAAGGTTCTGGAAATAAACTATTATTAGAAATATAACCTACCAAAAAAACAGCAGAGCCTAAGAATTCCCAAAAACTTAAAATACCTGAAATACAAAGTGCCGAAAACATAATGCACCTCCACTAAAACTTAATATATTGAATTTACTTATCCAAAGACATTATATGTAGTAAAAAGATAAAAGTGCATGGACTAAAAAAATAAATATTAGGACAAATTTCAACATATTTATATTGATACAAAAGAATTTTACATAGTAATTAATCAAAAAATAAAGTCATATAATAAAATAGTGAATAAATTAAATAAGTGGAGGAAAATGTGATTTTAAATGTATTTAAAGGAATATTAATTGGTGCAGGAGCAATTTTGCCAGGAATCAGCAGTGGTGTACTATGTGTGATTATGGGAATCTATGAAAAATTATTAGATTCAGTTTTAAATTTTTTTAAGGATATAAAAAATAATGTGAAATATTTATTTCCAATTGTTTTGGGAGGAATAATAGGAATAATATTATTTAGCAATTTATTAAATTATTTTTTCTATCAATTTCCAATACAAACTAAATCAATTTTTATAGGACTAATAATAGGGACAATTCCTGAGTTAATAAAAGAAGTAAATAAAAAAGAAAAATATAATAGAAAAAATATTATATATATGATAGTTGCAATGATTATAGGAGTTGGAACAGTTATTTTAGAAAATAGATTACATATTTCAGAATTAAGAGATGTGAATTTTATATACGTAATAATATGTGGAATAATAATGTCGTTAGGAATAGTAGTTCCAGGAGTTAGCAGTACAATAATATTAATGTTACTTGGAATATATCCACTATATTTACAGTCAGTTGCAAATTTGTATTTTCCTGTTTTAATTCCACTGGGAATAGGTTTATTAATAGGAAGCATAGTTGTAATGAAAATAACAAAGAAATTGTTAGATACTAATTATGGTAAAACTTTTTATTGTATAATAGGTTTTTCAATAGGGTCTATATTTATTTTATTGCCTACAATTACAAATATAAATGAATTCATAATTTCTATTTTGTGTTTTGTTTTAGGAAATTTAATAGTAAAAAACTTGCAAAGAAAATAATAGGTCTATTTAATTATGAAATAAACAACTGAAAATTAAGTTACTATTCAGTTTACCATAATTTTGAATTATTTGCTTGCTTACATGATATTTCAAAAATAATATATTATATACTTTGAAACAATTAATGATAAAATTAGTTTGAATAGTAACGAATATTAATTAGACTGTTTGAGAAAAATAATAATAGCAACATTGACAATTGTAATACATTGTATTACAATATAAAAGAAGGGAGTTGATATTATGACTATTTCAGTAAGATTAAATGATAAAGAAACAGAATTAATAAAGGCATATGCAGAAATGAATAATATTTCTTTATCAGATTTAGTAAGAAATGCAGTAATAGAAAAAATAGAAAATGAATATGACTTGGAATGTTATAAAAAGGCAATGGAAGAATATAAGAAGAACCCTAAAACATATACAATAGAAGAAATCAAAGAGGAGTTGGAACTACAATGAGATATAATGTAGTATTCACAGATAAAGCCAAAAAGCAACTGAAAAAAATAGATAAGCATATAGCATCACTAATAATTGGATGGTTAGAAAAAAATATAGAAGGCTGTGAAAACCCTAGGATACATGGAAAAGGACTTGTAGAAAATAAGTCAGGACAGTGGAGATATCGAATTGGAGATTATAGAGTATTATGTGAAATTAATAATCAAGAAATTATAGTTTTAGTATTAGAAGTGGGACATAGAAGAGAAATATATAATTAAAGAAAGCAAATAATTACTTGGTTAAATATAGAAGATAAAGAATATAAATTAAACAAATACACTTTATATAGTAATAAATATTTATTATATAAAGTGTATTTCTGTTTAAAGTTATAGGCTAGTGCAAATATTAGAGTGGCAGAAAGAAAAAGAAATAATGGCTATTTAAAACTTGTAATATAGGCAAAAATTTGATATAATTGCAAAAGTAAAAAAGAAAAAAGAGGAGAGATAAATAATGGATTATAAAGATTTAGCAAACTTAATATTTCCAGATGCAAAAGAAATAACATATTATGAAGAAAAATATCCAGAGAGAAATTTAAAAGAAGGAGCAATAGTAACAAGATTTGCACCTAGTCCAACTGGGTTTGTGCATATAGGTGGATTATATCAATCAGTAATTGCAAGAAAATTAGCTACTCAAACTGATGGAGTATTCTTTTTAAGAGTTGAAGACACAGACCAAAAAAGAGAAGTTGAAAATGGAATAACAGGAATAGTACAAGCATTAAATGATTTTGGAATAGTTCCAGATGAAGGTATGATATCAGAAACAGAAGGAAAAGGAAATTATGGACCATATAGACAATCACAAAGAAAAGAAATATACCAAAGTTATGCCAAATACTTAATAAGTCAAGGTAAAGCATATCCATGTTTCTGTACTCCAGAAGATGTAGAAGAAATAAGAAATAAACAAGAAGCAGCAAAAATAAGACCAGGATATTATGGAGTGTGGGCAAAGTGCAGAAATGTGACAGTAGAAGAAGCAATAAAAAGAATTGAAAATGGAGAAAAATATATAATTAGATTTAAATCTCCAGGAAGAGAAGATAGAAAAATAAAACATCATGATGTAATAAAAGGAAATGTTGATTTTCCAGAAAATGATCAAGATATAGTAATTATAAAAGCAGATGGATTACCAACATATCATTTTGCACATGCAATAGATGACCATTTAATGAGAACAACTCATGTAATAAGGGGAGATGAGTGGCTATCATCTGTACCACTTCATTTACAATTATTCCATGAGTTAGGATTTAAAGCACCCAAATATGCACATATTGCACCAATTATGAAAAATGACAATGGAAATAAAAGAAAATTAAGTAAAAGAAAAGATTCAGAAGCAGCAGTAAGTTATTATGACGAAGAAGGAATACCAGAAGAAGCTGTAAAAGAGTATTTAATGAATATAGCAAATTCGAATTTTGAGAATTGGAGAAGAGCAAATAAAGAAAAATCAATAGAAGAATTTGAATTACAGTTAAATAAAATGAGTGTAAGTGGAGCTTTATTTGATATGATCAAATTACTTGATGTTGGAAAAACAGTAATATCAATGTTTACATCAGAAGAGGTATATGAAAAATCTTTAGAATGGGCAAATAAATATGATAATGAACTAAAAGATATGTTAAAAGATAAAGAATATGCTTTAAAAATATTCTCAATAGAAAGAGGAAATAAAAAGCCAAGAAAAGATATTTCAAAATGGTCAGAAGTAAAAGAAAATATTGAATATATGTATGATGAGAAATTTTTAAATAAAGAACAAGAATATCCATATCAAGTTATAAGTGAAAAAGAAGATATTAATAGAATACTAGAACTTTATTTAGAAAAATATTATAATGAAAATGATGATAAACAAGAATGGTTTGATAAAATAAAAGAATTATCAGGTGAATTAGGATATGCAAAAGAAGTAAAAGAATTTAAAGCAAATCCTGAAGCATATAAAGCTCATGTTGGTGATGTAAGTACAGTTATAAGAGTAGCATTAACGGGAAGAACAAATACACCAGATATGTATGAAATAATGCAAGTATTAGGAAAAGAAAGTATAGAAAAAAGATTAAAAATGGCAATAAAATAAACTAAAAAGTAATAGCATAAATAATAATAATAAATAAAATAACAATAAGTCAGATAAAATATTATAAAGGTAGGTATAAAGTATGGAGTACAATATAGGAGATATTGTAAGAACTAAAAAGCAGCACCCCTGTGGAAGTAAATTGTGGGAAATAACAAGAATAGGTGTGGATTTCAAATTAAAGTGCCTAGGATGTGGACATGTTGTTATTTTACCAAGAGAAAAAGCCAAAAAAGTAATTACCAAAATAGAGAAAAAAGCCGAATAACTATAAAGCAAAAGAGAGAGATAACTAATAGCTAAAAGTAACAAACTTCAAAATTCGACATATAATGTAGTATAGTATCAAATAAGATACTATACTGGAGGTGACTTATATGGAGCCACAAGAAAAGATATATTGCTATGATAATAGAGAAGAAAAATGCAACAAAAGAAGAAATTGTTTATATGCAGTAGTAACTATATTATTAGCAGCATTTACTTTAGTAATAGGTATAATTATAGGAGCTGCTTTAGCAGGAACAATACTTGTAGCATTACCAGCAATTATAGTGTTAGCAATAGTTCTAGGTTTACTTCTAATATTAACTTTAATATTATTGGTATGTTGTAGAAAAAAAGAGAAAAAATGCAAATGTTGTTGTAGCTAAATAAGATTTTTAGACTGTTCAAAAATATATAAGTATTTTAGGAACAGTCTTTCTGAAGTATAAAATTATTAAAATATATAATTTTTATTACAAAAAATAAAACAGAGGATAACTTAATATATTAAATATAACAACTATTCGAATATTGTAAATTATTAAATATTAGAATAGTTGTTAAAAACTTGAATTTATTAAAAATTAAATTTCATCAGAACAAATATAAGGAGCAATAAAATTCCACACATCATCCTTATAAATTTTTCTTTCAGAAGAAAATGGCAAAGTAGGAATATCTCCGATAGGATTAAGTTCTTTTTGTAGAGCTTTTACAGTATCATCTACCTTAGTGATAGCGATTTTGTCAGCTTTATTAGCTAAAATTAAACAAGGTAAACCCGAAGAAATAATATAGTTATACATTAGCTTATCATTACTAGTAGGAGAGTGTCTAATATCTATTAAAAATATAATTAAAGAAATTTCTTTTCTATGAAAAAGGTAATTTTCAATAAATTTTCCTACTTCTGCTTGTTCTTTTTTAGACATTTTGCTATAACCATAGCCAGGTAAATCAACAAAATAAAATAAATTATCTATATTATAAAAATTAATTTGACGAGTTTTACCAGGTTCACTACTTGTTCTTGCTAATTTTTTTCTGTTAATCATTGTATTTACAAAACTAGATTTACCTACATTAGATTTACCTACTAAAACTATTTCAGGCAAATTATTTTTAGGATATTGTTTTGGGCCTACTGCTGATATTTCAAATTTTGGATTTTTAATATTCATTTGATAACTCCTTACTATATTTTTATTTGGTCTAAAAATTTTTAATATTATTACATTTTAAAAAGTTTTATACAAGCATATCTATATTGAAAAATTTAGAAATAGCTATACTTGTATAAATTCTTTATATTTTTTATTTATTTTAGATATAATATTTATTTCTTTAATTCAATTTTTTCTAATCCACCCATATAAGGTCTTAGAACTTCAGGAATTATAACACTACCATCAGGTTGATAATTATTTTCTACGATAGAAATAAGCATACGAGGTGGAGCTACAACAGTATTATTCAAAGTATGAGCAAAGTAATTTCCATTTTCACCTTTAATTCTAATTCCTAACCTTCTAGCTTGGGCATCAGTTAAATTTGAACAACTTCCAACTTCAAAATATTTTTGTTGTCTAGGTGACCATGCTTCAACGTCACAAGATTTTGCTTTCAAATCAGCTAAATCACCAGAACAACATTCTAAAGTTCTTACTGGAATATTCATACTTCTAAAAAATTCAACTGTATATGACCACATTTTATCATACCATTCCCAGCTATCTTCTGGTTCACAAACAACAATCATTTCTTGCTTTTCAAATTGATGAATTCTATAAACTCCTCTTTCTTCAATTCCATGAGCACCTTTTTCTTTTCTAAAACAAGGAGAATATGATGTCATATTATATGGCATATTTTCTTTTTTTAATATTTGGTCTTTGAATTTACCAATCATAGAATGTTCGCTTGTACCAATTAAATATAAGTCTTCTCCTTCAATTTTATACATCATAGCGTCCATTTCTTCAAAACTCATAACACCAGTTACTACATCAGATCTAATCATATAAGGTGGGATACAATAAGTAAATCCTTTATTAATCATAAAATCTCTAGCATATGTTAAAACTGCAGAATGAAGTCTAGCGATATTACCCATTAAATAATAAAAACCATTCCCAGCTACTCTTCTAGCACTATCTAAATCAAGTCCACCAAGCTTTTCTAAGATTTCTCCATGAAAAGGAATTTCATAATCAGGGACTAATGGTTCACCATATTTTTGGATTTCAACATTTTCACTGTCATCTTTACCAATAGGGACTGAAGGGTGCATAATATTTGGGATTTTCATCATTCTATTTTTAATTTCTTCAGAGTATTCATTTTCTAACTTTTCATTTTCTTCTAATTTTAAATTAACTTCTTGAACTTGTTTTTTTATGTTTTCAGCTTCTTCTTTTTTTCCAGCTTTCATAAGTTCACCAATTTGAGAGCTTAAAGATTTTCTTTCTGCTCTTAAATTATCTCCATTTAATTTAGCTTCTCTATTTTTTATATCAAGTTCTAAAACTTCATCAACTAGAACTAATTTCTGATCTTGAAATTTATTTTTTATATTTTCCTTTACTAATTCAGGATTTTCTCTTAAAAGTTTAATATCTATCATTATTTATTACCTCCAAATGAATTAATTTTTTTATTGAAATTTATAGAATATAATTTATAAATATACATAATTGTAAGTTATATATTAGGAATGTAATTTTTTTCTATATCTTCTACTAATTCAAATCTTATTTTTTGACCAGTTATATTGTCAGGTCTTTCAGGGATTTCCTCTAAAAACATTTTCTCAGGTCTTACCCAGATTGTTTTGCTATCTTCTCTATTATATAAAGGTTTGTAAACAACCATTCTTTCTTGGGTTTCCGAGTCATAAGCTATATTTTCTACAAAATAAAAATTGCCTTTAAAATGACGATAAACACGGCCTATTTTTACTGGATTCATTATTAATCTCTCCTTTTAAATTCAACTAGTATGGTTATTATATAATATTTTCTAATAATTGGCAACAAATTGGGTAAAATAATTATGAATACTTGTTACTATATAATATTTTTTATGAATTAGCCGCTGGAAATAGTTGATAATTATGATTTTTTTGGATTTTGACTACTTATTTCATTCAGAAA
>USFW01000020.1 GCA_900553985.1 uncultured Clostridium sp. | reverse complement strand
TTGAAGCAACAGGAGCATATAGTAATGGAGATGCAAGTAAAGTAAGTGTAAAACCAGGAGAGAAAAGCTTGGGAAATTTAATAGTTAATGATCAATATAAAGCAGGAATGAAAGCAACATATGGAGAAAGTGCAAACTTAAATAGTCATATTATGAAAAATAGTGAATGGGGAGCAACAGTGTATTTAGCACATAGCAAATACGGAATAAATAAGAAAAAGGTGGAACAAAATACTAATTCATCATATTATACTGGAGGAACAAATATATTAGATGAAATATATACAATAAATAAGAAACAATCGACAACACATAATGCAACAGGAATATATGATTTAAATGGAGGAACTTTTGAATATACAGCATCATATGTAAATAATGGAGATAAAAACCTAGAAACATATGGAGGAATAAATCAAGGAGATTTATATGGAGCAACAGAACAAGAGCAAACAACAAGTACAAAATATAAAACAGTATATAAATCAGAAAAAAATAGAGTAAAAGATTATGAAATGGCAGGAAAGAAAAATAAAGGGGATGCTGTATATGAAACATCACAGACATATTCAAATAAGACAGGATCATGGTTTAGCGCATATGCTGGATTTCCTTTTGATAACTTTTTATTTTTCCATAGAGGAGGAGATATAGGACATTCGGCGGTTACAACATCAGGAACTTTTTGCTTCACTGGAAGTAGTGGAATTACTTCAAATGCTACTTCATTTCGTGTAGTAATAATTCCCTAAAGTCAATATTTTTAAATAAAAATTTAAAGAGATTTATATAAAAATACTTCCTTAACTTACATAAAGGAGTATTTTTATGAAAGATCACAAAAAAAATAGAAAAACATATAATAACTCATAGGAGGAACAAAAATGTTAGAATTTATATTAAGCACAATATTCTGGACATTAGCCTTTTATGGGTTATTTGAGCTTGTAAAAAATATTATATATATATGTACATACACAAAACTAAAATCAGATGGAATATATGTTATAATTGCAGTAAAAAATCAGGAAGACAAAATTGAAGGATTTTTACGTTCAATATTATTTAAAATATTATATGGTAGAGAAGAAGAACTAAAGAATGTCATAGTAGCAGATTTAGAATCTAAGGATGATACAAAAACAATAGCAAAAAAATTATCTAAGGATTATGAATGTTTAAAGGTTTTGAGTTGGAAAGAAACAAGAGAATTAATGGATAATGTAGATGAAAATTAGTATAGAAATTATGAAAATAAATTTAAATTGTAGAATTTCATTCAATTTTATGATATAATTTACAAAAAAATTAGGAGGTAAGATATGCCTAAGTTTTTTGTAACATCAAATGAAATTGAAAATGATAAAATAAAAATAAAAGGTAAAGATGTAAATCATATAAAGAATGTATTAAGAGCAAAAATTGAAGATGAGTTAGATATTTGTAATACTGATGAAATGAAAGACTATAAATGTGAAATTGAAGAACTTACAAGTGATAGTGTAACCTGTAAAATTATTTCTGAAAAGCAAAATGATTCAGAATCAAATGTAAAAATAACAATTTTTCAAGGTCTACCAAAGGCAGATAAAATGGAATTGATAATTCAAAAGTCAGTTGAATTAGGAGTAAATAAGATAATTCCAGTTGACATGAAAAGATGTGTTGTAAGGTTAAAAGATAAAGACCAGATAAAAAAAGTAGAAAGATGGCAAAAAATTTCTGAAGTAGCATCAAAACAATGTGGTAGAGGAATTATTCCAGAAATAGGACAAGTTATTAAAATAAAAGAAATTGTAGATAGAATTGGAGAATATGATATAATATTAGTAGCATATGAAAAAGAAGAAAATAATTACTTGAAATTTGAAATAGGGAAATTAAAAAAATTAGAAAAAGATAAAAAGAAAATAGCAATTGTAATTGGTCCAGAAGGAGGGTTAGAAGAAGAGGAAGTAAAACAACTTCAAGAAAATGGCGCTAAGGTAATAACCCTAGGAAAGAGGATTCTAAGAACAGAAACAGTAGCTTTAAATATGATTAGTATATTAATGTATGAACTAGAAAATTAGGAGGAAGAAATGCTAAAAGAAAATAACAAAGAAAAAAACGATGAAATAATAAAAATAGAAGAAAAAAATAAAAAATTACCAAAAGGAATTTCTCAAGGTATATTAAAAAATATACTAAAAAATTTGATAGTAGCAATTTTTATTATGGCATATTTTATAACATTAAATATTTTATATATGAATTTAAAAGAAAATATTTTACTAGGAACTGTAAAAATATGTGCTACTGCATTATTAGTTGCTGGAATAATTATAATAGAAATTGCATATAAGAAAGACAATGGCACATTGGCAATAACAGGTATAGAAGTATTAATATTATCAATGCATAGCTTATTTATAAATCATGTTACAAAAGTCTTAAATTATGATTTTAGATTATATTTATTAACTTCATCATATATTTTCGCAATTTATTATGTATTAAAGGCAATTATAGTATATACTAAATCAAGAAGGAAATATTTACTTAGTTTTAGTGATGTTTCAGATATAGTAAAAAAAGATGAACCAACAGTTAAAGAAGCGAAAAAAAGGAATATAGCAGAGGATGATAATGAAATAGAAGATATAATGGAAAATAAAGTAATTGAAAAAGAAAATAATGATAAGAATAAAGAAAAAGCCAAGAAAGAAGAAAATAATAATACAGAAAAGAATAAAAAGGGATTAAAAAAGGATAAATCAGAAAAAGAAGAAAAAAATCAAATAACTCAAAAAGATGGTAAAACTAAACGAAAAACTGCTACTAAAAAAGCTGAAAAAGATATTAAAGTAAAAAATGAAGAAGAAGTGAAAACAGCAAAAGAAAACAAAACAATTAAAATGAATAAGACAGCAAGTAATAAAGAGAAAGAAGAAAAGACTGAAACAAAGCAAGAGAAAAATAAGAAAAAATCGACTTCTAGAAGCACAAATAAAATTACAAGTAAAAATAAAACATCAAAAAAGGAATTAGAAGAGACTACAGAAGTTATAAAAAAAGAAGAACAAAATAAAAATCAAGAAGAAAACAAAATTCAAAAGCCAAAAAGTAAAAGAGGAAGAAAAACAAAAAAAGAGGTAGAAGAAAATGATTAAAAGTATGACAGGATATGGAAAAGAATCTTTAATAATAGATTCTAGAGAGTATCAAGTTGAAATAAAAAGTGTAAATCACAGATATTTAGACATATCAATGAAATTACCTAGAACTCTAAGTTATTTAGAAGAAAAAATGAAAAAAATAATAGCTTCAAAAGTAAAAAGAGGAAAATTTGATGTATGTGTAAATTTTATAAATAATTCGACAGAAGGAAAAAATATAAAAATAAATACAGAAATAGCTAAAATGTATATAAAAGAATTAAAAGAGTTAGCAGAAAATGAGAACCTTATTTCAGATATAAATGTTATGGAAATAGCTAAATTACCAGAAGTTTTAAATATACAAAATACACAAGAAGATGATATAATTGAAAAAGAACTAGAAAAAGTAATGACAAATGCAGTTGATAATTTAATAGCAATGAGGGTAGCAGAAGGAAATAAAATAGAAAAAGATTTAATTGAAAGACTAGATATAATAAATGAAAAGGTAAAAGAAATATCTGAACTTTCTACTGGACTTATTCAAGAATATGTAGTAAAATTAGAAGGTAGAATAAAAGAATTGTTAACTGACCAAGATATTGATAAAAATCGATTAGCACAAGAAACAGTTATATATGCAGATAAATGTTCAATTCAAGAAGAGGTTACAAGATTAGATAGTCATATAGCTCAATTTAAGCAAATATTAAATAGTAATGAAGCAATGGGAAAAAAATTGGACTTTCTAATACAAGAGATGAATAGAGAAACAAATACAATAGGTTCAAAAGCGAATAATTTAGAGATAACAAATGCAGTAATAGATATAAAAACACGGTTTAGAAGATATTAGAGAACAGATTCAAAATATAGAATAGGAAGGATTGAATTATATGCAATTAGTAAATATAGGATTTGGAAATATTGTTTCAGCTGAAAGAATAGTTGCAATAGTTAGCCCAGAATCAGCACCAATAAAAAGATTAGTACAAGAAGCAAAAGACAATAAAACAGCAGTAGATGCTACTTATGGGAGAAGAACAAGAGCTGTTTTAATAATGGATTCAGGTCATATTATATTATCAGCAGTTCAACCAGAAACTGTTGGTGGAAGAATAGATAAAAATATATCACAAGATGATAATAAAATTTAGGAGGAATTAAATTATGATAGTAAAACCAAGTGTTACAGAATTACTTACAAAAGCAAATAATAGATATGAATTAGTTATAGCTACATCTAGAAGAGCAAGACAAATAGCAGCAGGAGATGAACCTATGACAAAAGTAAAGGAAGAATCACCAGTTACATTAGCTGCTAATGAAATAGCAGAAGGAAAAGTTGAAATTGAAAGAGAAAATGAAATAGTAGAAGAGGAAGAAACAGAAGAAATTACAGAAGAAAACGAAGAGTAAAATTAAGATAATTAGAGGAAAAACAAAAAATAGAGATAAACTAAAAATATAAAAAATAAAATCAATACAACCAAAAAGTAAAGAATAAAATTGATAAGGATAAGATAAAAAGAGCAAAAGGAGTAAATAAAAATGTTAGTAATATTATCAGGAGTTGCAGGAGCAGGAAAAGACACAATAAAAAAAGAACTAATAAAAAGAATGGAAAATGTAGAATCTCTTCCATCATATACATCTAGACCAATGCGTGAAGGCGATGTAGAAGGAGGAACATATCGTTTCGTAACAAAAGAAGAATTTGAAGAAATGATAGAAAATAAGGAATTTTATGAATATGATGTGCATCATAACAATTATTATGGAACTTCAAGAAAATTATTAAATGAAAAAATAGCAAGTGGAAAAATAATTGTTAAAGACATTGATGTAAATGGAACAGAACATTTAAAAGAGCTTTTAGGACAAGATACAAAAGTAGTTACAATCTTTTTAAGAGTTCCAAAAGAAGAATTACGTCATAGATTAGAAAACAGAATTGACAAACCAAAGCCAGAAGAAATAATCTTAAGATTAAATAGATTTGATTATGAAGAATCAAGAATTAATATATATGATTATGTATTAGTAAATAATGATTTAGAAAAAACTGTACAAATTATAATGACAATATTAGAAAACGAAAAAAGATTAGAAGATAATAAATAAGCAATAAAAAACAAAAGCGAGTTGATTAATTTACTATAAAAGATAAATATCAGCTCGCATTTAATTATTCGTTTTTTATACATTGCACTTTTATATGAAGATGTTTTATTACATAATGAAAAATGATGTGGTAATAATATAAAAAAGAATGAAGAATTGTTTTTTATTGTATATATATTAAAATAAAATTTTAAGTTTAATTTTCAATAAAAAATAAGAACGTAAAAATGGAGGAATTTCTATATGAATGACAAAATTGTTATAAAAGGAGCAAAAGAACATAACTTAAAAAATATAAATTTAGAAATACCAAGAGACAAATTAGTTGTAATAACAGGTCTATCAGGTTCAGGAAAATCTTCATTGGCTTTTGATACATTATATGCAGAAGGTCAAAGAAGATATGTAGAAAGTTTATCATCATATGCAAGACAATTTTTAGGACTAATGGAAAAACCAGATGTAGAAAGTATAGAAGGTTTATCACCTGCAATTTCTATTGACCAAAAAACAACTTCAAAGAATCCTCGTTCAACAGTAGGAACAGTAACAGAAATATATGATTATATCCGTCTTTTATATGCAAGAATAGGAGTACCATATTGTCCAAACTGTGGAAAAAGAATAGAAAAACAAACAATAGACCAAATTGTAGACAATATTATGGAACTAGAAGAGGGAACAAGAATACAAGTTTTAGCACCAGTTGTTAGAGGTAGAAAAGGTGAATATACTAAGCAATTAGAAGAATTTCAAAAAGATGGATTTGTTAGAGTAAGAATAGATGGAGAAATATATGAATTATCAGATGATATAGAACTTGATAGAAAAAAGAAACATAATATTGATTTAATCGTAGATAGATTAGTAATAAAAGAAGATATAGTTAGTAGATTAACAGAATCAGTTGAAGTTGCTTTAAAACATGCAGATAATTTAGTAACAATAGATATAGTAGGAGATAAAGAGAAATTATATAGCTGTAATTATGCTTGTCCTGATTGTGGATTTAGTTTTCCAGAACTAACACCAAGAATGTTTTCATTTAATAATCCTATGGGAGCTTGTCCTAAATGTACAGGTATAGGATATTTAATGAAAATGGATGAAGATTTGATTATTCCAGACAAAAATAAAACTTTATATGATGGAGTAAAAGCATTTGGCTCTAGTACAATGAAAAAAGGAGATACTATGGCTAAAATGTATTTTGAAAGTATAGGAAGGCATTATGGTGTAGAAATAAAAAATAAGAAAATAAAAGATTTACCAAGAGATTTTCTAGAAAAAATATTATATGGTACTGGAAATGAAGAAATAGATTTTGAATATCAATCACCAGCAGGAATAAGAAAATTTAAAGCACCATTTGAAGGAGTAATACCAACATTAGACAGACGACATAATGAAACTAAATCACAAGGAATGAGAGATTTTTACGAAATGTATATGAGTAATTCACCTTGTAATGAATGTAATGGAGCAAGATTAAAACCAGAGATTCTATCAATAAAAATAGGTGACAAAAATATTAATGAATTAACAGAAATGTCAATAAGAAAAATCAAAGATTATTTAGAGAATTTAACTTTAAATAAAACAGAAGCGATGATTTCAGATTTGATACTAAAAGAAATTCATCAAAGACTACAATTTTTAATAGATGTAGGATTAGAATATTTAACATTATCAAGAAGTGCAGGAACTTTATCAGGAGGAGAAGCACAAAGAATCAGATTAGCAACGCAAATAGGTTCAGGATTAACAGGAGTATTATATATTTTAGATGAGCCAAGTATAGGATTACATCAACGAGATAATGATAGACTCTTAGCAACACTAAAAAAATTAAGAGATTTAGGAAATACATTAATAGTAGTAGAACATGACGAAGATACTATGTATGCAGCAGATCAAGTAATTGATATAGGACCAGGAGCAGGTACACATGGTGGACAAGTTATGGCTCAAGGAACAGCAGAAGAAATAAAAAACGTAGAAAAATCTATAACTGGAAAATACTTAAGTGGAAGACTAAAAATACCAGTACCTAAAAAAAGAAGAAAAGCATTAAAATCAAAAGTAATTGAAGTACAAGGTGCAATAGAAAATAACTTGAAAAATGTAAGTGTAAAATTTCCACTAGGAGTATTTAACTGTGTAACAGGAGTATCTGGTTCAGGAAAATCAACATTAGTAAATGAAGTTTTATATAAGTCTATTGCAAAAGAATTAAATGGATCTAATGAAAAACCAGGAAAATGTAAAGGTATAAAAGGAATAAATCAAGTAGACAAAATTATAAATATAGACCAATCACCAATAGGAAGAACACCTCGTTCAAACCCAGCAACTTATACAGGAGTTTTTGATTTAATAAGAGATATATTTGCAGCAACAGAAGAAGCAAAATTAAGAGGATATCAAAAAGGGAGATTTAGTTTTAATGTACCAGGAGGAAGGTGCGAAAGCTGTAATGGTGATGGTGTTCATAAAATAGAAATGCACTTTTTACCAGACATTTATGTACCATGTGAAGTATGTAAAGGAAAAAGATACAATAGAGAGACATTAGAAGTAAAATATAAAGGAAAAACAATAGCAGACGTATTAGATATGACAGTAGAAGAGGCTTTAGAATTCTTTGATAAAATACCAAAAATAAAACAAAAACTTCAAACTTTATATGATGTAGGATTAAGCTATATAAAATTAGGACAACCATCAACAACTTTATCAGGAGGAGAAGCACAAAGAGTTAAACTTGCAACAGAATTATCAAAAAGAGCAACAGGAAAAACTTTATATATATTAGACGAACCAACTACTGGACTTCATATAGCAGATGTGCATAAATTAGTAGAAATATTACAAAGATTAGTTGATACAGGAAATACAATTATTGTTATAGAACATAATTTAGACCTAATAAAAACTTGTGATCATATAATAGATTTAGGACCAGAAGGCGGAGAAAATGGTGGAGAAATAATAGCAGTAGGAACTCCTGAACAAATTTGTAAGAATGAAAGAAGTTATACAGGAAAGTTTTTAGCGAAATATCTTGAATAAAAAGTAAAATTGAAAATTTATTGAATTTATGAATAAAAACTCTTATAAAATAAAAACTAATACTATTGGAGGTATTGGTAATGTATAATTTTAGAACAGACTTAGCATCTGAAAGAAGAGACATATATCAAAAAGCAAACAATGTGGAAGGACAAATTAACGGAGTTGAAAGTGAGCAGGAAGAAATAGATGAGAATTTAAGAGTAGAAAGAGTAAAAATAACAAATGAAGAAGGCGAAAAAGCAATAGGAAAGCCAGTAGGAAGCTATGTTACAGTTGATATAAGAGGATTAAAAATAGCACAAGAGGAAGAATTAGAAAAGGCAGCGACAGTTGTTTCAAGAGAATTAGGAAAAATTATAGACAATCATATAGATAAGCAAGGAGAGATTTTAGTAGTAGGATTAGGAAATATATATGTTACACCTGATAGTTTAGGTCCAAAAGTAATTAATGATATCGAAGTTACAAGGCATATAATAAATTATTTACCACAATATGTAGAAGAGGGAACAAGAATGGTTAGTGCCATATCACCAGGGGTATTAGGAACAACAGGAATAGAAACAGTTGAAATATTAAAAGGTATAGTAGATAATATTAATCCTAAATTATTGATTGTAATAGATGCTTTAGCTTCTAGAAGCATTGAAAGAATAAGTAGCACAGTTCAAATATCTGATACAGGAATAGTTCCAGGAGCAGGAGTTGGAAATACAAGAAGTGAAATAAGTAAAAATAGTTTAGGAATACCAGTTGTAGCGATAGGAATACCAACAGTAGTGGAAACAGCAGTATTGGTAAATGATAGTTTGGACTTATTTATTGAAAAACTTCAAGAGGAAGCAAAGTCTAATGATTACTTAAATAGGTTAAAAGAAGAGGATAATTATGAAGAAATAAAAGAAGCTTTGATTCCTAAGGAATATAATTTAATTGTAACTCCAAAAGAAATAGATGAGCTAATAGAAAATATGACTAAAATTGTAGCTACTGGAATTAATCAATCAGTATAATTATTAACTATTTTCAGTGACTAATTTGTAAAAACTATTATATAGTAACTAATTATTTAAGGTATTGTGATAAATTTATTGCAATACCTTTTTTGTATTGATATAATTTTATTATAAAATATAAAAAAGGAATTAATGTTATGGGTGTTTTTATAAAGAAAGAAGAAAAAAAGGAAAATTTAGAAAACGATGCTGAAAATGAAAAAATTAATTTAGAAGATTTAACCATTGAAGAATTATTAATTAAATTAAGAGAAGAAAAAGATTGGACATACATACATTTAATGCAAGAATTAAATAAACTAGGAAAGATAGTAAAAGAGAAAGATTTAAAAAAGTGGGAGTTTGGGTTAGAATATCCTAATACAGAAACTATATATAAATTGGCGCAAATATATGTAATACCTTCGGAGATATTTATAAATGCTAAAAATAATAGTTTTAAAAAAGGAAATAATCTCATTAATCTGAGGTTAATAAAGTGGATATGCTATTTTACAGGGATATCTATACAAGTAGTATATTGGGGGCTTATAGTACTTTTAGGATTATTATTAATATTTGCTTTATGGTTTTTTGTGTCTATGGCAGGAGAAGTAAAAAACCCATTTAAATAAATGTCTTCTAAAAATTAAAAAACTGTTGAATTTTAAAAATATTTAAGATATAATTTACTAAAATAATGAAAAGAAAAGAGGTTTTTTTATGGAAAATCAAGAAAAAAAGGAAAAATTAGAAGAAAAAGTAGAAAAGAAAGAATCAAAAATAGAGGAAAGTAAAAAAGACAGCAAAGAAGTAAAAAAACAAGAAAAAGCACCAGTTAAAGAAAAAGCAAATGATGCAAAATCAACTGATGAACCTAAATTTAAAAAAGCATCTACTGAAACAATAAAAGCAGAGACAAAGAAAGAAAAAGAAGCAAGTAAAAAAGACAACAAAGCAGAAAAAAATAATAAAACAAACAAGGATAAAAAACAAAAAGGAAAATCTAAAGTAGGATATTGGGTAGGAGGTATTGCTTTACTTGTTATTGCATTAGTATTAATTATGGCTTTTATAGTATTACCAAGTTCACCAGAAAAAACTGTTGAGGGACTATTTAACTCTTTGAAAACAGGGGATTTTCAAGCAGTTAATAAATATGTGACTAATTTAGAGGAATTAGATGGCATAAATGAAATAGATGGTAATGAAATAGAAAAAGAAGGAAAGCAATTACTTTTTAATAAATTAGAATGGAAAATAGTAAACTTAAGCAAGGAAGATAATGTAGCAAAAGTAGAAGTAGAAATTACCAATAAAGATTTCAAAACAATAATGACAAACTTTATGAAAAAAGTTGTAAAAGTAGCTATGGCTGGAGAAGCAATTAATGAAGAGAAACAAGAACAATATTTATTAGAAGAACTAAAAAATGATTCAATACAAACTGTTACAGAAAAGAGAGAATTAGAATTAGAAAAACAAGATGGAAAATGGAAAGTAAAAGTTAATGAAGATGTAATAATGTCTTTATTACCAGGACTTGAAGATGCAATTAGTTCTTTAGAAACTATGTTTGAATAATTTGGATAAAAGGACTGTATTAATATTTATATATTATAGGATAGTCCTTTTTCCATATTTTTATTTTTATATAACTTGCAAATATCACAATCGACACATAATTCAACTCTATTTTCAAATACTAATTGTAAAGTAGTGATAAATTCATTAATAGAATTATCTAATAAGTGAATATATATTTTTTTAGGCAATAAATTAAGCAATGTGTTTAAAATATAATCATTAGAAGAAAAAGTTATATCACTTAAATATTTAGCATTAAAAACTTCATCATATATATTTATAATATTTTTATTTTCATCAATTAAAACATTTTCATTAGAATTGCAAATTAAATGAACAATGTTACTATTACTAGATTGAGAATTAATATAAAATCTTAATAAGGATATAAATTCTTTATATTCTTTTTCCATTAAATATAAATTTACTGATTCACTAATAATTTCATTTAAAATTTTGTAATATCCTTGTATTCTAAAATTTAAAAAGCCGTTTAAAACTAAAGATTTATTTTCAGAGATATATTCTAAAAAAATATTATATAAGCTAGAGAACTTAGATTCAAATTTTTCATAATAATCATCTGATAAGATAGAATAGTAATAATTTAATATTTCTTTTCTTTCATCATAATTAAAATAAAAGTAATTTTGAAGAATAATTTTTTCTAAAATAGAATCTTCTAATTCATCAATAACTAAAAACGATAATATATTACTTAACTTAGAATAAAACTCATTAGGATTATTTCCTAAATAATGAATAATAATATTATGGTAATGTTTGAATTTATTCGTAGAGAAACAAACTTCTTTTAAGTTACTGTATTTTAATTCATTTAGTAGATACTCTAGCAATTTTATATTGTTTGTTTTTATGCATAAAGATTTCATATTCAAAATTACCCCTTTCTAATTAAATTTAGTATCTACAAAAAAATAAAAATCTATACCTTATAATATGATTAAAAATGTAATTTGTGATTTAGATGTTTTAAATACTGAATAAATAAAAAAAATCACATAGAAAAATAAAAGTTGCTTTTAAAAGAACATATGGGTGGTACAATAATTTTTGAATTGCCAAGTTATAATATAAAAAGAAGAATTAAAATTTTATTGTTAGTAACAAAGTTATAATATAAAACTAACAAGCCAATTATAGCAATTAGCTTGTTAGTTTTTAAATTATAAGTTATTAATAATAAATCATATAATCAATATCAGGAAATACACAATCTTTTTTAGAAATATCTTTTAAAAATTCTTCATCAATTTCATCATCTTTAATTTGATTATATAATTTAGTAAATCTACCAATATGGTCTTTTATTCTTTTTTTGGCATAATCAACCATTGTGCCATTTGTAATAATAAATAACCAATCACTACTTTGAGCAAGTAATAATTCTCTAGCACATTGATTAAGAGCTTTTTTTCTTAAACCTTTACTATTTGGGAAAGTTTGGGCTAATTCACACATTCTATCACCTGCAACATGTAAATGTCTATGTGCATAGTCATTTGTAGGATTTAACCAAACTTCACTATATCCATTTGCACCCCAACTTGACCTACAAGGAGAAGCAACTTGCATATTTGGATATTTATCAATATATTCTGAAGGTGTTATTAATTCAAAATTGCAATCATCATAATAAATTTTCTTAAATAAAATATATAACCAATAAGGTCCTTCATACCACCAATGCCCATATAATTCAGCATCATAAGGACATAAAACAATAGGTGGGTTTTCTGTATATTGAGCTAAATTGGCTATTTGAGAATTTCTAGAATCTAAGAAATGACCAGCTTGTTTCTCAGCAGAATCTTTAGCCCATTGGACATTATAATAATCTTTAAATTCACTTTTTCCAGTAATTCTATAATATTTAATACCAGTATGAACTCTAACCCCATTATGTGCAATATATGGTTTTATATAATCATAATCAGCTTCATAACCTATATCACGGTAAAATTCACGATAATTGAAATCACCAGGGTAACCATTTATTGAGCTCCATACTTGTCTAGAAGATTCAATATCTCTACCAAAAGCGATAACTCCTTCAGGTGAGACGATAGGTGCAAAAGTTCCATAAAGTGGTGTAGGGTCAGCATATAAAATTCCATGAGATTCTGTTATAATATAATCAATTCCAAACTCTTTTAAATATTTATCTGCTTCAGGTACATATCCACATTCAGGAAGCCAAATACCTCTAGGTTTTTTGCCAAAATACTTTTCATATGTTTGTACACCAACTGCAATTTGAGCCTTAACTGTTTTTTCATTTACATATAAAATAGGAAAATAACCATGAGTAGCACCACAAGTTATTATCTCTAAAACTCCAATATCCTGAAAATGTTTGAAAGCATTTATTAAATTACAATTATAAACATCTTTAAATAGATGGAGATCATTAGAATATCTATCAAAATAATAGTGAGAAAGTTTATTTAATCTCTCATCACCAGCTGTCCTTTTAATTTCTTTTTCTGATAATTCAATTAATTTTTTTAAGTAATTAATATATTTTTTCTGCAATAATTTGTTATCTAACATAGAAAGTAGGGGAGGTGTCATAGACATTGTTATTCTAAAATTAACTCCTTCATCTACTAATTTTTGAAAATTTGTTAATAATGGTATATATGTTTCAGAAATAGCTTCATACAACCAAGACTCCTCTAAATAATCATCACTTTCTGGATGATGGATAAATGGAAGGTGAGCATGAAGTACAAAACTTACATAACCTTTTTTCTCTTGCATTTAATTATTTCTCCTTTGCTTAAATATTATATATAAAAGAAACGATATGATTAAAAACATTACTTTTAAAGTATTAAATATCGTGTCTTTATTTTTATATTAAGATTTGGTTTAAAACCTTATTTAACTTTAATAATTCTATTATGGAAAGATTTTATAACACAATATAACAATAAAAGAGACATTTGAGTACATTCTCAAGTGTCTCAAATTATTTGAATTGTGATGAAGAAAATCCAGAAGAGGGATTTCCAGAAGAAGGGTTTGATAAATCAAAAATATCTTCAATATTTTCATCTTTGTAAATTGCTTTATATAAATCAGAGATATTATAAATTTTTCCCATATTTCTCATAAATGAAATATTAGCACTTATTTTTTTATTAGTTACAGTACCTGTTTTAGTATTTTTAAAATAAACCATATTTTGATTTTTATTAAATAATACATGGTCATTTGGGGATTCTATTTCATTAGAACTAGAAATATATATGTAATCAGTATTTTCATTTTTTTCTAATTTAGTAATAGGGCGTCTTCCTAATTCGATTCTATAATCACATTTCGAATCATTTATATGTAAATACCAACTATTTGCAAAGTCATTTATATCAACTTCAAAAGTGTAATTAAGAGTATCATTGTGAACAATTAATATAGGTTTAGTGTTTTCAAAAAAGTTTTCTCCATATTGCTTTTTATAATTATCTCTATCTTTATCAGAAATGTCCCAATAAATAAATAGATTATTAGGAGTTTGTGCCAATACTTTTACAACGGTTTGATTATATCTGTAAGGTAAATCATAATACTCTATAATGTTTGTTTTTTTATTTTTTGAAGTTTTAGAAATAGAGTTCTTTAAATTTACATTATTGACAGTTTTATTTTGGGTTGAATAAGAGTTTAGTGACGGAGAAGTAAGTTTTTTATTTTTAATATTTTTAGATTTAGTGTTTTTATTTTTTAAAGTGTTAGCAGTATTCTTTTTTTTATCATTACTTAAATTTTTATTTTTTAAAGTGGAAGAGCTAGTTGTCTTTGATTTTGTAGTATTTTTAGATGAAGTTTTAGTCTTTTTTGATGCATTATGTAGTGTAATATTATTTTTTATTTCATCTGTTTCTTTAGTTTTTCTTGGCATTATTAATCCTCCTATGTATATCTCATTATTATAAATAATATCTTATACTAAAAATAAAATAAATTCAAGTATAATATTAAGTTTTTGTAGATTTTTTGAAATATGTGTAACTTTATAGTTTTTGAGGAGAAAATAAAACATACATATAAGTTAATATATTTAATACTGACAGAAAATTTTAAATATAAATAAAAGAATTAATAAGTAATAAATAATATCTATATAAAAGCTCGACAAAAAATAATAAATATGCTAATATAATTATAGTGTTAATGAATATTGGGGTATAGCCAAGTGGTAAGGCAGGTGGCTCTGACCCATCGATTTCGTAGGTTCGAATCCTACTACCCCAGCCAAACAATAATTATACGAACAAAACTGTTAACATTAATGGAGGATACATATGAAAAAAAATGAAAAAGGAGTAACTTTAATTGCTTTGACTGTTACAATAATAGTATTGATGATATTGGCATCAGTAGGAGTTACAAGTGGAATATCTACAATCAATTCATCAAAATTAACAAAATTTACATCAGAAATGAAAACAATGCAAGTTAATGTTAATGAATTGTATAACAGCTGGAAAATAGGAGAAAAAGTAACATTAGGAAATGCAGAATATATTGGAGATGAAATTTTAAATATAGGTAAAGATCTATTATCAGTGCAAGATAGAGTAAATGTGGTATTTAAGCCACAATCAGAAAATGGATCAGGAATAACTGAAACAGAAGGATATAGATATTTTGATTTTGAGACATTAGAATTTTTAGGAATGAAAAATATGCAACAAGAATTTTTTGTAAATATAAAGAAAAGGACGATAATAAGTACAGAAGGAATAAAAAATAAAGGAATGATGTGCTATACCTTAGAACAATTACCTGATGGATTATACAATGTAGAATATACACCTTTGTTAAATGATCCAGTAGATTTTGATATTAATGGAAAATATTTATCAGATGGTAAAGGAAGGATTGATATATTTAATATTACATACAATGGACCAATAAATAAATGGCAAGTTAGATATAGAATAAAAGGTGAAGAAAAATGGAAAAATAAAGGGGAATTTACTGGTAATGAAACTGAAATAGAGGTTGATAAAGTAGGAGTTTATGAAGTACAAGTATATCATGGAGGAGAAGCAATTTCAGATATAAAAGAAGTAATAATATAATAAAGTTAAATAATTAAAAAATAACCAATTAACTAACTTAAAAAGGTATAAATTGGTTATTTTTTATTGTGTGATAATCTTTTGAAATATAATATTTATAGGCTAAGAATAGTTATGATGAATTTAAAAGTGATTTTCTTTGAATTTTAAAAATAATTAAAATTATGAAAACCCATAAATTTTCTTTACTTTTATAGAGTTTTGCTATATAATATACAAGAATAAAATAGGGAGTAATAGTATAAAAGAATTTAATCTTTTATAACTATAGATTGACTTTGAGTAAGTAAGAAAGGAATGAATTGTATAATGCAAGAAAATAATCAAGAACAAGAATTAGATTTTAACCATTTAATGCAAATAAGAAGAGAAAAATTATCAGAATTACAAGAACAAGGTAAAGACCCATATGAAATAACAAAATTTATTAGAACAAATACAGCAGGAGAAGTAAAAGCAAATTATGAAAAATTTGAACAAAAAGATGTAACAGTAGCAGGAAGAATAATAGCAAAAAGAATAATGGGAAAAGCATCATTTTGTACAATACAAGATTGTGACGAAAAAATACAAAGTTATGTAAGTATAAATGACTTAGGAGAAGAAAGTTATAAAGCATTTAAAACATGGGATATAGGAGATATTATAGGAATAACAGGTTTTGTATTTAAAACAAGAACAGAAGAAATATCAGTACATGCAAAAGAAGTAACATTACTTTCAAAATCTTTAAGACCATTACCAGAAAAATTCCATGGTTTAAAAGACCCAGATTTAAGATATAGACAAAGATATACTGACTTAATAGTAAATCCTGAAGTAAAGCAAACTTTCTTAATTAGAAGTAAAATAATCAGTAACATAAGAAATATTTTAAATGAAAAAGGATTCTTAGAAGTTGAAACACCAATATTAAATACTATTTCAGGAGGAGCTACTGCAAGACCATTTATAACACACCATAATTCATTAGATATAAATATGTATTTAAGAATAGCACTAGAGTTAAATTTAAAAAGATTAATAGTAGGTGGATTTGATAAAGTATATGAATTAGGAAGAGTATTTAGAAATGAAGGAATGGATATTAGACATAATCCAGAATTTACAATGCTTGAATTATATGCAGCATACCAAGATTATAATGATATGATGGATATAACAGAAGAGTTATTCTCAAGAACAGCAAAAGATGTTTTAGGAACAACAAAAATAACATATCAAGGACAAGAAATAGACTTAACACCAGGTTGGAAAAGAATAACAATGATAGACTCTATAAAAGAAGTAACAGGAATAGACTTTAATGAAATAAATACAGATGAAGAGGCAGTTAACCTAGCAAAGGAAAAAGGAATAGAAATACCAGATAAAACAAAAGAAACAAGAGGAGATGTTATAAGCCTATTCTTTGATGAATATGTAGAAAAAACACTAGTGCAACCAACATTCATATATGATTATCCAGTTGAAATATCACCATTAGCAAAAAAATCTGTAAAAGATAAAAGATTAACAGAAAGATTTGAAGTATTCATAGGAGGAAGAGAATATGGAAATGCATTCTCAGAATTAAATGACCCAATAGACCAATATGAAAGGTTCAAAAAACAAGTAGAAGCAAGAGATGCAGGAGATGAGGAAGCTGGAATGATGGATGAAGACTATATTCAAGCATTAGAAATAGGATTACCACCAACAGGAGGATTAGGAATAGGAATAGATAGATTTGTAATGCTATTAACAGATGCAGCTTCAATAAGAGACGTACTATTATTTCCAACAATGAAACCACTTAACTAGGAATAAAAAATGCAACATTACAAAAATATGAAAATGTTGCATTTTAAATTATAAAAAAGAAAAGGGATGTATAATAATTTTAATTTCGTGAGAAACGAAAAACTAACAAAATATCAACATTTCATGTTTAGAAAATGTTGTAGAAGGAGAGAAATAAAAAAATGTTCAACTTTTCATTTGATAAAAGAATTATATATATCATATTAGGAATAATGGTACTATCTATGGTAGTACAATATGTTTCAAATCCAGGAATGCTAATATCATTACTAGTTAGTATACCAGGAGTTTTAATAGCAATAACTTTCCATGAATTTGCACATGCATTTGTTGCTGACAAATTAGGAGATGATACAGCAAGAAGAGAAGGAAGATTAAGTTTAAATCCCTTTGACCATTTAGACCCAATAGGAACTTTACTTTTATTATTTGCAGGATTTGGTTGGGGAAAACCTGTACATGTTAATCCTACAAATTATACAAGAAAAATGTCTATGGAAAAAGGTGAAGCATTAGTATCTATTGCAGGACCAATAATGAATTTTATATTAGCGATTGTTTTTGCATTAGCATATTGTTTAATATATAAATTTGCAGGAATATCTTTTTTATCATCATCAATAGGAGAAGTAGTAATGTTATTAATATCAACTACAATATCAATAAATATAGGATTGGGAGTATTTAACTTAATTCCATTACCACCATTAGATGGTTCAAAAATAATAATGCCACTTTTACCATATAATGCAAAGCAATGGTTTATAAACAATGAAAAAATATTTTATATTATATTTGTAGTGATTTGGATTACAGGATTAGCTGGAACAATAATTTCACCAGTTATTAATTTAGTAAGCACAGGAATACTTAATTTAGCTAGATTTATAACAGGAATAGGATAAAAAATATAATATAAAGTTTTGTGAGAAAATGAATTGAAATTCCAGAAATTAAAGGATAAATATTTAAATATTAAAAATTAGAATATAACTAAAAAGTGATTATTAAAATAAATATAAGAAACATTATATTAAAATCCAAAGAAGGGAAAAAAGATGAAAGATATAATAACACTAGGAATTGAATCAAGTTGTGATGAAACTTCTGCATCAGTAGTGAAAAACGGAAGGGAAATATTATCAAATATTATAGATACTCAAATTCCAATACATGAAAAATATGGTGGAGTAGTTCCAGAAATAGCTTCTAGAAATCACATAGAAGCTATTTCTAGAGTTACAAAAAAAGCACTATTAGATGCAAATATTACATTTAAAGACATAACAGCAATTACTCCAACATATGGACCAGGGCTAGTAGGAGCATTGCTAGTAGGGCTTTCATATGCCAAAGCGTTAAGCTATGCTAATAATATTTCCTTGGTTGGTGTAAATCATATACAAGGACATATAGCTGCAAATTATATAACATATAAAGAATTACAGCCACCATTTCTATGCATAATGATGTCAGGTGGAAATACACAAATAATACATGTAAAAGGATATACAGATTTTGAAGTATTAGGAAAAACAAGAGATGATGCTATTGGTGAAGCATTTGATAAAGTTGCAAGGGTTGTTGGACTTGGTTATCCAGGAGGACCTAAAGTTGATAAACTTGCACAAAATGGAACACCAAATATAGAATTACCAAAAACACATTTTGATAATCTAGACTTTAGTTTTAGTGGAATTAAAACAGCAGTGATAAATCTTCATCATAAAAATCCTGATGTAAATAAAGCAGATTTATGTGCTAGTTTTCAAAAGACTGTATCAGAAATTTTAATTGAAAATATAAAAAGAGCAATCAAAATGACAGGAGTAAATACAATAGCTTTAGCAGGGGGAGTTTCATCTAATAGTTATATAAGACACGAATTTAAAAAATTAGAAGAGGAAAATTATATAAATTTATATATGCCAGATTTAAAATTATGTACAGACAATGCAGCAATGATAGCTTCAGCAGGTTATTATAATTATATATCAGGAAAAAGAGATGAAATGAACTTAAATGCGATACCAAACTTAAAATTATAAGAAATCCAAGAATAATTTTGGAAAATAAATAATAAATTAGAGAAATATGATTTTTAAATTAAAATTTTAGAAATATTGAAAAAAGTAAAGAAAATGAAATTAATAATAAAATATAGAACAAATACGTAAAGAGGAGAAAAATATGTCAATATATACAATAGGCGACCTTCATTTATCTTTTAATGAAGATAAACCAATGAGTGTATTTGGAGAAATTTGGAACGATTATGAAGAGAAAATAAAAGAAGATTGGAACGGAAAAGTAAAAGAAGATGACTTGGTAGTTTTACCAGGAGATTTTTCTTGGTCAATGTATTTAAAAGATACATATAAAGATTTCGAATATTTAAATAAACTAACAGGAAAAAAACTATTATTAAAAGGAAATCATGACTATTGGTGGACTACAGTTACAAGTATGAGAAATTACATAAAAGAAAATAATTTTATAAATATAGACTTCTTATATAATAATTCATATAAATTTGAAAAAACTATAATAGTAGGGACAAGAGGGTGGATTTTATCTGAAGAATCTGAAGCCAAAAAGATGATAAATAGAGAATCTGCTAGATTAGAATTATCAATACAAGATGCATTAAAAGAAAAAGAAGAAGATGATGAAATTATAGCATTTATGCATTATCCACCAATATTAAAATCAAATGTTCAAAAAAATGAAATGAATGAATTTATAAAAGTTTTAAAGAAATATGATATAAAGAAATGTTATTATGGACATTTGCATAGTTCTTCAATAAAAGATGCAATAGAAGGAGTTTACTTTGGAATAGAATTTAAGCTAGTAAGTGCAGATGGATTAAATTTTAAACTTGAGAAAGTATGCTAATTTTATTGACAAAGAAAATGCAAATTGATAATATTAGTATATAAATTTCTTATATAATTAAAAAGGATAAGGAAGGAAGAAGTTAAAAATGAAAATATATCCAAAAGCATATTTTGGCAAGGTAGAAGAAATAACTATTGAATTTTTGAAAAAAAATAAGTTAAAAGCCTTGATTTTAGATGTAGACAACACACTAATAGACAAAGAAAGAAATATGACAGAAAAAGTAATTGAATGGGTAAGAAATTTAAAAGGACAAGGTGTAAAATTATATATATTATCAAACAGTAACAATGCTGAAAAAGTAGAAGAAATTTCTCAAAAACTTAAAGTTTCATATCATAAATTTGCCATGAAACCATTTAAAAGAGGATTTAAAAAAGCTTTAAAAGAGTTAAATGAAAAACCAGAAAATACAGCAATAGTTGGAGACCAAATATTTACAGACATAATAGGAGGAAATAGATGTAATATTTATACAATTTTAGTAGACCCTATAAAAGAAAAGGAATTTTGGTATACAGCTTGGAAAAGGCCAATAGAAAATAGAATAAAAGGTAAATTGGAGAAAAATAGTAAGTAGTAAAAGAAATATAAGTAATAGATGATAAATGAAATAATAAATAGTAAAAATACAAGTAGAAAATCAATTTATAAAAAATATAATTTATAGAATTAAAAAACATAAATAAAGTAAATTTATTTTCAAAAGAAAAATAAAAAAGGAGAAAGAGATGTATTTTAACGATGTACATATTGGCTATTATTTAGTTGCAGCAATCTTAGGATTATTTGTAGGACAACTAATAGATTGGGCAAATAATAGATTACCAGAATATAAAAAGTTTTTGTCAAAGGATATATTTAAAGAATATAAAGAAAATTTTAAACCTAATTATATATTAATGTTATTAACTTCAGCAATATTTGTAACCTTAATTTATAATTATGGTATAAAAGATACCTTAATAGCAAACCTAGATTTAATAAAATTTATGATATTAACACCATTATTATTATCAGCATTTGTAATAGATTATAGACTGCAAATAATTCCTAATAGATTAAATCTTACAATATTTGAAATAGGCTTAGTATTTGCATTTATATATGGACTTTCTGATGTAGCAATAACTATAAATATGTTATTAGGAATGGTAGCAGGTGCAGGAATATTTTTATTAATCACTTTAATAGGAGGACTTTTTTATGGAAAAGAGGCCATGGGATTTGGTGATGTAAAATTAATGGGAGCATTAGGATTATATTTTGGATTATCAAATATAATAATAGTAACATTAATATCATTCTTAATTGGAGCAATTTTAAGTATAGTATTATTAGTAAGTAAAATAAAAAAATCAGATGAATATATACCATTTGGACCATTTATAGTAATAGCAACATTTATAAGTATATATGTGCCATTTGAAACAATAAAGATGTTTTTGATGAAAATTTTCACATTAGGAATGTACCAATAAACACAATAAAAAGAGAAATACTATATTCAAGGAATATAAGACAAATAACTTGAAATATTTATGATATAGTTAGAAAAGAAGATAGAGAATTTACAGGAGATGATTTTTTATGAATCCTAAATTACAATGGTTAAGAAATAAAATGTCAAGCTTAGATTTACAAGGATTAATTGTTTCAAATCCAATAAATATAAGATATTTAACAAATATAGAAGCAGAAGGAATATTATTATTAACTAGAAAAGAAAATATTTATATAACAGATTCAAGATATATAGAACATGTGCATACTATTTTAACATTATTTGATGAAATCATAGTATATGATATAAAAGATGTTTCAAGAGATGATTACGAAAATTTTTTTATGTTTTGTGAAAATGTAGGATTTGAGGAAAACTATGTTACATATGCAAAATATAAAGAATATATTAGAAAATACAAAATTAATAATTTAGTAGAAACAGAATATATTATAGAAAAACAAAGAATGATAAAAGATGAGGATGAAATAAAAAATATTCAAAAAGCATGTGAAATAACTGATAATTGTTTTTCGTATTTACTAGAATATATAAAACCAGGAATGACAGAAAAACAAATTGCAAGAGAAATAGAAGAATACTATAGGGATAGAACAGATGGATTATCTTTTGAAACAATAGTTGCTTCTGGAGAAAATACTTCAAAACCTCATGCAGTACCAACAGATAGAAAGATTCAAGAAAAGGACATAATAACAATAGACATGGGGTGTAAGGTTAATGGATATTGCTCAGATATGACAAGAACAATATTTGTAGGAGAAGTACCAGAAGAAATAAAACCAATATATAATTTAGTATTAAAAAATCAAACACAAACGACAAATGATTTTAAAGATGGAGCAAGTACACGAATACTTACAAAAATGGTTGAAAATGACTTTAAGTTAAATGGATATGATTTAATTCATAGTTTAGGTCATGGAGTAGGAATGGAAATACATGAAGCACCATATATAAGCTATAAATCAGATGCACAGCTAAAGGAAAATATGGTAGTAACTAATGAACCACGGAATATATATACCAGGAAAATATGGAGTAAGAATAGAAGATACTATTCAAATAACAAAATTTGGTTGTATAAATTTGACCAAATCTGAGAAAAATTATATTGTAATATAGGGATTAGGAAATGTTCCTAATCTTTAATTTTAATTATAGAAAAACAATTATAAAATAATAAAGAGGTATAAAGAAGATTTCTTGAAAAAACTTGATTTTTCAAGCTATTTGTAGTAAAATAATAAAAGTCGATAAAATATATGAAAATTGAAAGGAGAATTATTATGGCATCAGTTTACTCAGCAGGAGATTTTAGAAATGGAACAACATTTGAAATGGAAGGAAATGTTTATCGAGTTGTAGAATTTCAACACGTAAAACCAGGGAAAGGATCAGCATTTGTAAGAACAAAATTAAAAAATGTTATTTCAGGAGCTACTTTAGAAAAAACATTTAACCCATCAGATAAATTCCCAGCAGCACAAATAGAAAAGAAAACAATGCAATATTTATACAATGATGGAGGTCTATATTATTTCATGGATAATGAAACATATGACCAAATGCCATTAAATGAAGAACAAATAGGAGACTGCTTAAAATATTTAAAAGAAAACATGGAAGTATCAATGTTATCATACAAAGGAAATGTTTTTACAGTAGAACCACCAATATTTGTTGAATTAGAAGTTACATATACAGAACCAGGATTTAGTGGAAACACAACAACAACATCTGGAAAACCAGCAAAATTAGAAACAGGTTTAGAAATTCAAGTTCCATTATTCGTTAATATAGGAGATATATTAAGAATAGATACAAGAACTGGAGAGTATATGGAAAGAGTATAATAGAAAGGTGTGACATTACTATGACAGGGTTAAAAGAAGAGTATACAAAATTTTTAGCAGACTTAGAAAAAAATATAAAAAATGAAGAAGATTTAAACTATATTAAGCAAAGATTTGCTTCATTTGTTGATGTTATTATTGATCAAATGGAAAAGATAATAACATATAAAGAAGTAAAAATGCAACAATTAGAAGATACTCAAAAAGAATTACAAGATAAACTAAATAAAATGGAAAATATAATAAATAACATCGAAAAAGATATTTATGCAGAAGATGGATTTGACTTTGAAATTGTTTGTCCATATTGTAATTATCAATTTTTAATTGATGTAGACGAAAATAAAACAGAAATGGAATGTCCAGAATGTCACAACGTTATAGAACTAGACTGGACAGGAGATGTTTCAGATTATACTACTGAATTTGAAGGATGTAGTGGAAGTTGTCAAACATGTTCAGGCTGTGATATAGATAATGATTATAGTGAAGAAGAAAACGAAGGCGAAGAAAAAAATAAAAATCAAAAAAATCAAGAAAATGATGATGATATGTAATTAATGATTCTTTGGTCGTGATTTTGGGGTCGGAGATAAAAGTCATTACCTTATGCCCTTAGTGGTGAAGATAAAAATTATAATGTTAATATATTAGAAATCGAAAAGAGAAAACTAGAAAAGGTATTAAAAATTTAAATTTTCTAAGTTTTCTTTTTTTGGACTAATATATAAGAAACTTTTTAGAAAATTCCTTTAAGAAATGTAAAAAATGAAGATTATTAAAATTTATAAAAAATAAATACTAATGATAGTTGAGAGAAATATATATTAGAATAGATATCATAAATTCTAAAAATAATTCAAGGGATTTTGATAAGCACCATTTAATCTAATACCTAAATGTAGATGAGGACCAGTAGTTGCTCCATTAGTAGGATTGCCATCAGAATCTATATATTGATTACCAGGAACACCATAAACATTTTTAGGTCCAACATGTCCAATTACTTGTCCTTTCTTTACAAAATCCCCAACCGTTACAATAAAATTAGGGTCACAATGGCAATATGTAACACGCAAATTATCAAAAGAAAGAGTTATAGTATATCCACCAGCACCCAGAAAACTTGCAAAAGTAATTTCACCATCATTAACAGCAATAAATTTACTACCAACGGGAGCAGGAATATCAATACCAGAGTGAGATGAAGAAGCACCAGAAGTGGGAGAAGGACGATTGCCAAAATACGAACTTATTTTGGTATAGCCAGGTAAAGGCCAAACAAAGCCATTAGGATTAAAATCTAAAATTTCAGAATTATTAGGAATAACACTAAAAGAATTAGAATTTATAACTGGAATGAAAAATATTGAAATAAAAAATATTAAGAAAATAAAAGATGTTAAAAATATTTTTAATAATTTATATATAAAATCACCTCCTATAAAAATAAAATGAATAAAAAAGAATTAATTGGAGAAAATATATAGTATGATAATAATTAGAAAATAATATTAAATATCGTTTATGATAGAATATTATTAGAACTTAAAATAATAAAATTTAGAAAAATAAAAAGTAGGATTTATTATCCTACTTTTTATTAAAACGATAACCTAATATTTTCTATAAATTTATAATTTAAATAACTAATACTGATATTAGGAATATTATGGCAGGGGTAGTAGGATTCGAACCCACACAGGCAGTTTTGGAGACTGATGTGCTACCATTAACACTATACCCCTATATGTGACAATTAATATATTAGCACATATATGCAAAATTATCAAGATTTTTTTGAAAAATTATTGACTTTTTTTTATAAAGATAATAAAATATATTAAATTAAATAAAAAATATTACAATGAAAAAGAAAAAATACTGTAAAATTTATTTAAAGAGAGTTGGTAATGGTGAGATACCAATAATAAATAAGTATGGGGAGCTTTGGAGTAATATATAAATTAAGGTGCTTAAAACTAAAGTTTTAAGAATTAGGGTGGAAACGCGGAATATAGACTTTCGTCCCTAGCTATTAATAGGCTAGGTTCGAGAGTTTTTTGTTTTAATCTTATGTAAAAAGTTAATAAAAGAAATGCCAATATAGTAGTTATAATTGATATATAAGGAAAAAGTAAAAAACTGAAAATGAAGAACCTTGCTAGTTTATAAAATAAAGGAGGAATTTTTATGGTAGAGTCTATGGAAAAAATGGTTGCATTATGCAAAAATAGAGGATATATTTATCCAGGTTCAGAAATTTATGGAGGATTGGCAAATACATGGGATTATGGACCATTAGGAAATGAACTAAAAAATAATGTAAAAACAGCATGGAGAAAGAAATTCATACAAGAAAGCAAATATAATGTTGGATTAGATGCCGCTATTTTAATGAATCCAACAACATGGATAGCATCAGGACACGTAGGAGGATTTTCAGATCCACTAATTGATTGTAAAGAATGTAAAACAAGACATAGAGCAGATAAATTAATAGAAGAATGGGCTCATGAAAATGGAAAAGATATGATTGCAGATGGTATGTCTGACAAAGAATTAATAGATTTTATTAATGAGAATAAAATTCCATGTCCTAACTGTGGAAAAACAAACTTTACAGATATTAGAAAATTTAACTTAATGTTTAAGACATTTCAAGGTGTAACAGAGGATAAAACATCTGAAATTTATTTAAGACCAGAAACAGCACAAGGTATATTTGTTAATTTTAAAAATGTTATGAGAACAACAAGAAGAAAATTGCCAATGGGTATAGCACAAATAGGAAAAGCATTTAGAAATGAAATTACACCTGGAAACTTTACATTTAGAACAAGAGAATTTGAACAAATGGAATTAGAATTCTTTTGTAAACCAGGAACAGATTTAGAATGGCATGCTTACTGGAAAGAATATTGTAAAAAATGGTTACTAGATTTAGGAATTAAGGAAGAAAATATTAGATTAAGAGATCATTCAAAAGAAGAATTATCACATTATAGTAATGCAACAACAGATATTGAATTTAAATTTCCATTTGGTTGGGGAGAATTATGGGGAATTGCAGATAGAACAGATTTTGATTTAAAAAGTCATATGAAAGTATCAAAAGAAGACTTTACTTATACAGATCCAGAAACAAATGAAAAATATGTACCATATTGTATAGAACCATCTTTAGGAGTAGATAGAGTAACATTGGCATTTTTATGTAATAGTTATGAAGAAGAAGAAATTGCAGAAGGAGATACAAGAACTGTTCTTCACTTACATCCAGCAATAGCTCCATTTAAAGTTGCAGTATTACCTTTGTCTAAAAAATTATCAGATAAAGCAGAAGAAGTATATGAAAAATTGTCTAAAAAATATATGTGTGATTATGATGTTACAGGAAGTATAGGAAAAAGATATAGAAGACAAGATGAAATAGGAACACCATATTGTGTAACTGTTGATTTTGATACATTAGAAGATGAAACTGTTACAGTAAGAGATAGAGATACTATGGAACAAATAAGATTAAAAATAGATGAATTAGATAGATGGATTGAGGAAAAATTAGAATTTTAGTAGAACTTTAACTAAATATGTGATATAATAAACAACAAATAAATTCATTAGGAGGGTACGCATATGATTAAAGAAGAAAGAAATTTTTATGCTTTCGAAATTGAAAATTGTGGAGGTAACTTTGTAAAAGTACGGAAGATTTTAAACGGAAAGTGTATTTATGAAGGTAGTTGTAAATGGCTGTCAAGGGAAGATCAAGAAAAACTTAAAACTAGGATGATGTATGAAACTTTTTACAAGAACTATCAAAAGGAAGGTCTTCCAAAAGTTTTCAACTTAAATGGTTTTGAGATCGTGAAAGAGGAAGGGAAATTTTTGATAAAATATTTCACTTGTGGAGTTAAAACAGCTCAATCTTCATATGATTTAAAGTGGATTAGTGAGGAAAAGGAAAAAATAATCATTAGAAAACTTTCTAATTTATGTTTGAATAATATGGAAGTAGAAAATCAAGGTTATTCATTAATTTTTATTATTCGTGAAGTTGAAAGAGTAATTTATGATTAATGATGCGTACAAAAACTCAAGGTATATTAAACCTTGAGTTTTTCATTATGAGCCATAATTTTAAGCTAACTACTATTGTTTGACTATAGGTTTATTAATATATAATTAAAGTATATTAATAAAAAATTAATAAAAAATCTATATTTTATTTATAAATATATGTTATAGTATAATAGGAATAGGAGAGATGGGAATGTATAATGTTTTAGTCGTAGATGATGATAAAGAAATAGTAAAAGCAATAGAAATTTATTTAACAAGAGAAGGATACAATATATTAAAAGCATATGATGGAGAAGAAGCTTTAAAGAAAATGAAAGAAAATGAAATACATCTAGTAATATTAGATATAATGATGCCAAATAAAGATGGAATAGAGACATTAGAAGAAATAAGAAAAACAAAAACTATACCAGTAATTATGTTATCAGCAAAATCTGAAGATTATGATAAAATAGAAGGGTTAAATACAGGTGCAGATGATTATGTAACAAAGCCATTCAATCCATTAGAGCTAATTGCAAGAGTTAATTCATGTATAAGAAGATATGTGAATTTTGGAAATTTAAATTCTCAGGAACAAAATAAAGTATTAAAAACAGGTGGATTAGAATTATATGATGAAACAAAGCAAGTTATAGCAGACGGAAAAGAAATAAAATTGACAGCAACAGAATATAACATTTTGAAATTTTTATTAGAAAATAAAGGAAAAGTATATTCAATATCACAAATATATGAAAATGTATGGAATGAAGAAAGTTATGGTGCTGAAAATATTATAGCAGTGCATATAAGACACATAAGAGAAAAAATAGAAATAAATCCGAAAGAACCTAAATACTTGAAAGTAATATGGGGAATTGGGTATAAGGTTGAAAATATATAGTAAAAAGAAGGAGAAGATTAGTATGCAAAGATTAAGACAATCAACTCTGATGAAGATTTTATGTTATTTATTAATACCAGTAATTGCAGGAATTCTAATATTGAGTATAAGTAATTTAATAATTGTATCAGAATATGGACAGTTAGATGATAAAAATCAATATTTAGAAACAGATAATTTTGGAGAAAATTATCTGTATTCTATAATTTCAAAAGCTAGATATGTGAAAAAAGTAAAACCAGAGGTATATGAGTATGGTGATTATACTAAAATAGAAGATGATAGTTACAATGCATCTATTTATTATAATGACTATAATTATGATAATTCATCAATTAATAGTTATATAAATTATATAATAATAGATGAAAAAACAGAAAATTTATATACAAATATCAAATCATCAGATTATATAAAAGAAATTCAAGAAATGAAGAATAAAAAGAACTTTTGGAATTATGAAGGAGGAAAAATAACAACAAATATTGATTCTATAAATCAAGACAATGCTAAATATATAATAGCATCATATAGTCAAAATTATTTAGAGGGGGTAAAAGTATATTCAAGCTTTGATGAAGAAGCATATGGATATTCAAATTCATATTACATCCAAAATACAGTATATGAAATGTTTAAGAATAATCAAAATTCACCAGTATATTTAATACCAATAACATCAGTTCTTTTATTAGCAATGATAGTATATTTAGTATGGGCAATAGGACATGAAAAAGGCAAAGATGAGATACAGCTAAGTGGGATTGACAAAGTACCATATGAAATATTAATAACAATAATATTTTTTGCATTAGGTATATTTGTAAGTCTTGGTGTAGCAAGTGTAGAAACTATAATTCCACAGAAAATGCTAATACCATTAATAGTTATTAGTTACTTAGGAAGCTATGGAAGTTTAGCCGTTGGAACAGCAACTACAATAAAAAGACTAAAAGCAAAAAGTTTTTGGCGTTCGTTTTTAATGTACAAGATATATGCATGGGCAAAAGAAAAAGTAAAAAAACTTTTCAATGTGGTTTCAGATAAAAATAGTTCAAAAAGAAAAATAACTATATTTTATTGGGGCTTTATAATAGTAAGTGGTTTAATATTTTTAGCTACTGCTTCAGGAGTAGGAGTTCTATTATTACTAGTATTTTGGGTTTTTGTATATATACTTATGCTAAAATATATAGAAAAGGTAGATAAAATAAACCAAGCATTAAAAGAAATATATGAAGGCAATCCAAATGTGCATCTAGAAAAAGAAGAACTAACAGGAGTCTTGAAACAAATGGCTGAATATATAAATGATATAGCAGGTGGATTTACAAATGCAATAGAACAAAGTCTGAAATCTGAAAGATTAAAGACAGAGTTAATAACAAATGTATCACATGATATAAAAACACCATTAACTTCGATAATTAATTATGTGGATTTATTAAAACAAGAAGATATAAAAGATGAAAAAATAAAACAATATATTGATATTTTAAATCAAAAATCATTAAGACTAAAAAAACTAATAGAAGATTTAGTAGAAGCCTCAAAGGTGTCATCAGGAAATGTGAAATTAAATATAGAAGTAATTGACCTAAAAGAACTTTTAGCTCAAACAATTGGAGAATTTGAAGACAGATTTGAAAATAAAAATCTAAAAATAGATATAGAAATATCAGATGAAGAAGTAAAAATAAAAGCAGATAATAGATATATGTATAGGGTAATTGAAAATTTATTTAGCAATATAACTAAATATTCAATTGACAATTCAAGAGTTTATATAAGTTTAACTAAACAAAATGATAAAATTAAATTAGAAATAAAAAATATTTCTAAAGATAAATTAAATATAAGTCCAGATGAATTAATGCAAAGATTTGTAAGAGGAGATAAATCAAGATATACAGAAGGTAGTGGTTTAGGTTTATCTATTGCAAAAAGTTTAACAGAAATGCAAGGTGGAAAATTTGATATAAATATAGATGGAGATTTATTTAAGGTAATAATTGAGTATTAGAAAAGTGGTAGTCCTGGAATATAAAAAATATTTCTAGGGCTTGCTTTTTTAATTGTATTCCATAGATAAGAACTTGTAAGCTCTACAAATGAACCTTTTTCTATTGCTGAAATTTTATTTTAATAAAATTTCACAGGAACATTATTCAT